>JAUSBK010000013.1 GCA_030652115.1 Coriobacteriia bacterium
GAGGAACTCGCGCGTACCAGCCTTGCGGTAGTCTGCGCGGGCGCCAAGTCGGTCCTCGACATCGGCCTCACGCTCGAGTACCTCGAGACGCGTGGTGTCCCGGTGCTCGGCTACGGGACGGACGCGTTCCCGGCGTTCTACACGCGCGACTCCGGCTTCGGCGTGGACGCCCGTTTCGACACGCCGGCCGAGATCGCCTCGGTGCTGCAGGCCAAGTGGGAGACCGGTCTTCAGGGCGGCGTGCTGGTGTCGAACCCTATCGCCGAGGAGCATGCGCTCGACAAGGCCATGATCGACGAGATCATCGACGCGACGCTCGCCGAGGCACGCGAGAGCGGGGTGCGCGGCAAGGCCATCACGCCGTTCTTGCTCGCCCGCATCCACGAGCTCACCGACGGCAAGAGCGAGGCTGCGAACAAGGCGCTCGTGTGGTCCAATGTCCGCGTCGCCTCGAAGATCGCCATTGCGCTCGCCGCGCGTGCACGGACCACCCACGTCGCCGGGAGGCACTCGTGACAGACGAACCCAACGGCAAGCGCGCATTCGACGAGTCGCTCCTGGAGATGGTCCGCGGTACCGAAGCCGACTTCCTGGCGAGCAAACACGGGAGATACGGCGACGTCGAGGGCGCCGTGCGAATCTTCCTCGAGATCCTTCGCGGGTTCGAGTTCATGCAGGTCGACCGTCCCTGCGTGACCGTCTTCGGCTCGGCGCGTTTCCGCGAAGGGCACAAGTACTACGAGCAGGCGCGCGAGATGGGCCGGGCGCTCGGCGAGGCCGGATTCTGTGTGATGACGGGCGGTGGCCCGGGAGTCATGGAGGCGGCCAACCGCGGCTGTAAGGAGGCGGGCGGCCTCTCGATCGGGGCTAACATCCACCTCCCGGCGGAGCAGAACCCGAATCCCTATATCGACCGTTTCATGGAGTTCGAGCACTTCTTCGTGCGCAAGGTGATCATGGTCAAGTACTCGTCGGCGTTCGTGGTCTGCCCCGGTGGCTTCGGCACGCTTGATGAGATCTTCGAGACGCTCGTGCTCATGCAGACCGACAAGATCGATGACTTCCCGGTGATCGCCCTCGGCGCCGACTTCTGGGGGCCGATGATCGACTTCTTCCAGAGCAGGATGGTGGCCGAAGGCACGATCACGCCCGCGGACATCGACCTGATCCGGATCACCGACTCGATCGACGAGGCGATGGTCCAGATCCTGAGCAGCCCGTACGCGCGTCCCTAGCGGCGCTTGAGGTCGCGCGAAAGTGCCATCGCTGCCCGGGCGCCCTCGCCAGCGGCGATGATGATCTGCTTGCCGGGCGTGTCGGTCACGTCACCCGCGGCGTAGATGCCCACCGCGCTCGTGGCCCCGCGGTTGTCGATGACGATCTCGCCCTGCTCGTTCATCTCGACGAGGCCGGCGGTGAACTCGGAAACCGCGATCGAGCCGCTTTCGATGAACACGCCGGAGACTGCGATCGTCTGCTCGGCGCCCTCCTTGGGATTCTTCAGCTTCAGGCCGGTCACGCGGGAGTCGCCTGCGATCTCGGTCACCTTCCAGCCGGTCATCAGCGTGATGCTCGCCGACGCCGTCACGCGCTCGAGCATCGCCTCGGGCACTTTGAGCGCCTGGAGGGTGATGAGCGTGACGCGAGCGCCGAGGGTCGCGAGTTCCAGTGCGGCATCGGCAGCGGACTCGCCCGGGCCCACCACGGCCACGTCGGCGTCTTTGAAGAACGCGGCATCGCAGGTGGCGCAGTACGACACGCCGCGGCCCACGAACTCCTGCTCGCCGGGTACCGCGAGCCGGTTCGGCGCCTTGCCCGTGGCGATGATGATCGCGTGGGTGGGCAGCACGGTGCCCTCTCGGGTGTAGACCTCGAAGCCGTCGTCGGCGGGCACGATCGCGTTCACGAGCTGCCCCTCCAGGCACTTCACGCCGAACTGCGCCACGTGGTCGCGGAAGTTCTGCACGAGTTCCTTGCCGGTCACGAGCCGCCAGCCGAGGTAGTTCTCCACCTCGCCGGCCCACAGCGCCTGCCCGCCGACCTCGCCGCCCACGATCGCGGTCTTGAGGCCTTGGCGCGACGTGTACATCCCGGCGGTGAGTCCTGCGGGACCGGCGCCGATCACCACCACGTCGTACCGCTCGCTGCCCTGCTCGCCCATGAGGCGCTCCTCTCGCGTGCACCCGCGCCCGGCGTGGCGCGCACTCGTGTCACAATTGCCACAACCGCCGAAAGGACCAGACATTCCGAAGGCTCGTGTGGCTGTCATCAGGTGTGATACCTACGATACTCCTGCCGTCCAGGCGGCGGTATCCCGCGGCCTGGACCTGCTCGGCGGCGCAGAGGCGTTCGTGCGCGCGGGCGAGCGCATCGTCCTGAAGCCGAACCTGCTGGTGCCGAGCGGCGCCGACAAGGCGGTCACCACGCACCCCGCGGTCTTCTCGGCGGTCGCACGGGAGCTGGCTGCGGCTGGCGCACGACTCGCATGGGGAGACTCGCCCGGATTCGGCACCACGGCAGGTGCGGGCAAGCGCGCCGGGATCGTCGAGGCCGCCGAGATGCTCGGCCTGTCCATGGCGGATTTCGAGCACGGACGGACACTCTCGTTTCCCGACGGGCGGCTCATCAAGCAGTTCACGATCGCCGAGGGGGTTGCCTCGGCCGACGGGCTCGTCTCGCTCCCGAAGCTCAAGACCCACGCGCTTACGCGAATGACCGGCGCGACCAAGAACCAGTTCGGGTGCATCCCCGGGCTGCTCAAGAACGAGTTCCACTCGCGGGTGCCGGACATCGAGCACTTCAGCCAGATGCTGGTGGACCTCAACCGCTTGCTGCGCCCCCGGCTGGCCGTGATGGACGCCATCGTAGCGATGGAGGGCAACGGGCCGCGCAACGGCGACCCCAGGCAGGTCGGGGTGCTGCTGCTGTCCGATGACATGGTTGCGCTCGACGCGCTCGGTTGCCGGATCATGGCGCTCGACCGTGCGCTCGTGGACACGGTGGTCTACGGCGAGCGCTGGGGCCTCGGGAACGCGACCGACATTGAGCTTCTTGGCGATGAGTTGCCGGTGCTCGACGACTACGTCGTGAACCGGAGTCACGCCTCTACGACCGGCGGGCGGATGAGCAGCTCGACTGTGAAGCGCCTCATCACACCCCGCCCGTTCATCGTCCACGACCGCTGCACGCGCTGCGGCACCTGCGTGCAGGTGTGCCCTGTCGATCCGAAGGCCGTGGACTGGGTCGGTGGCGACCGGAGCGTGCCGCCCGCGCACGACTACGAGCGGTGCATCCGCTGCTACTGCTGCCAGGAGATGTGCCCGGAGCGTGCCATCGAGGTGAAGACGCCGCTGCTGGGGCGGATCATCCGGCGGTAATCGCTCTGGCGCGCGTTCTATTCGTAGACCAGCCGTCCCTCCACAGCACGACCCACGTTCGGGTGGGTGCGAAGCCACTCGTCGAGCACCTGCTGTGCTGAGGTCGACACGACTTTCGAGTCGCCCGCAGCCATGAGCTCGGCGGCTGTCACGCCCAGGTACGGCTCGCAGTTGGCGGCGTGGTAGCCCTGCAGCCCGACCGTGTAGATCGCGTCGTCAGCCACCGGCGCGCCGCCCAGCTCGAGAGAGACGAGCGTCTCGCCGGCGTCGCGGTATCGCGCCCGCACGGCGCCGTTCACCTGGTAGCACTCGCCCTCACCAGAGAGGCGGTTCTCGGTCCGCATCCACCGCGCGAACATCGTCTTGAGCGTCTTCCCGGTCACGGTGTAGCGGGTCACGCTGTCGTCGTACGGGAAGCAGCCCATGAAGTCCATGAGCGTCACGGTGGGGCCGAGTTCCTTCACGCGCACCGAGCCGGCGCCGAGGAGCATCACGTCGAGTCCGAGGGACTCGGCGAGCGCGTCGGCAAGCAGGTTGCCGAGCGCGCTTTCCTCCTCGCGCAAGGGGTGTGTGAGCCTATCAGTGAACTTGCAGATCACCACGCCATACTTGCGGTCCACGATGTCCTTGAACGAGTCGATGAACTCAGTGAGCTTGAGGTCTGGCTCGGCGATGTTCTCGTCGATGGGGATGAGCTGCCACGTCCAGTTCACGATCGAGTTGGTGTCGTCGTCCACCTCGATGTCGAAGCGGCCGATCTGGTTGGTGCCGGTGCCCGCCTGCGCGATGAGCACGCCGTTGACCTGCGCGGGCTCGCTCAGGATCGTGTGCGAGTGCCCGCCGATGATCATGTCCACGCCCCACGCCGGGTCGAGGTGCTCGGCGAGTTCCTTGTCGCTCTCGAAGCCGATGTGGGTGAGGATGATGGTGAGGTCGATGTCGTCGTTCTTGTACGCGTTGGTGATGCGCCCCACCTCGTCGGCCGCCTCGTGGATGTCCACGAACGTACCGATGAGCTCGTCGAGCCTGATCGCGTCGAGCGCCTTCTCGGTCAAAATGCCGGTGAACAGGATCTCGAAGCCGTCCTTCTCCATCACGTAGTGGGGCATCATCATCCGTTTGTTGAACGGCTTGATGTAGATGTTGGCGTTCACGATGGGGAAGTTGGCGATCTTCTCGAGGAACAGCAGGTGCGGCACGCCGTAGTCCACCTCGTGGTTACCGAGGCCGACGATGTCCGGCGCGAGGTAGTTCATGACCTCGATCGTCGAGACGCCCTTGAAGTCCGAGTCGATGATCGATCCCTGCAGCATGTCGCCCGAGATGCAGTAGATGACGTTCTTCTCCTCGGCGCGGACCTTGTTGAGGTAGCCCGAGAGCAGCGGCAGGCCACCGGTGAGCGGGCCTCCTCCTGCTGCCTGCTCGGCGAAGAAGTCGCCGTGCATGTCGTTGGAGTGCAGGATGGTGAATCTCCGCGTGCTGCCCATGGTTCCCCCCGGGTGACGGTCGGCATCTGGTGATGATGTTACCCCACGGTGAGGCGCGGGCATTCTCAGGGCAACACCGACAACGGGAGGTATGGGATGCAGGCGATCGCACAGGCGTATCTGATCGCGGCGGCGGCCGTCCTCGGCTACATGACGGTCTGGTACGTGATCGCGCTCGTTCGCAAGCGCAACGATCTTGCCGACACCGCCTGGGGCCTCGGCTTCATCATGATCGCGGGCCTCGCGCTGCTCGGGCAGGAGCCCGTCTCAGCGCGCCTCGGGCTCGTAGCCGCGCTCGTGCTCGCCTGGGGCGTGCGACTCGCCGTTCATGTGTACTCGCGCAACCGCGGCAAGGCCGAGGATTTCCGCTACGCGCAGTGGCGCGCGGACTGGGGCAAGTGGTTCCTCATCCGCACCTACCTGCAGGTCTTCCTGCTCCAGGGCGTGTTCATGCTGGCGATCGCCGCGTCCATTGTCGTGGTAGGCGCCGATGGCGGCGGTCCGCTCGGCTGGCTCGACGGTCTCGGAGTCGCCGTCTGGTTGCTCGGCTTCGTCTTCGAGTCGGTCGGTGACGCCCAGCTCAAGGCGTTCGTCTCCGACCCGGCCTCACGCGGACGAATCCTGGACACCGGTCTGTGGCGCTACACGCGTCATCCCAACTACTTCGGCGAGGCTACGCAGTGGTGGGGCCTGTGGCTGATCGCGCTCTCGGTGCCGAACGGGTGGCTAGCGATCATCAGCCCGCTCTCGATCACGCTGGTGCTGCTGTTCGTCTCGGGAGTCCCGTTGCTGGAGAAGAAGATGGCCGAGAAGCCAGGGTGGGCCGAGTACGCGCGTAAGACGAGCGTGTTCGTTCCGCTGCCGCCGAAAGAGTAGTGAGCCGGGCGCGTCCGGGAAGAGGGAACGCGCCTTTTACCAGAGGCGGTACCAGCCGTCGCGCTCTTCGATCATCGCCGGCACGCCGTAGAGGTTCGTGAGCGCCCCACCCGTGAGCAGATCGGCCTTGGGCCCGTCGCGAAACACGCGGCCGTCCTTCAGCATCACGACCCGCTCGACCTCGGGCACGATATCGGCAACGTGGTGGGTGACGACCATGAGCGCGGTGGTCTCGGCGAGTCGGCGAACCAGCTGCAGGAAGTGATAGGTGCCCGCCAGGTCCAGACCGTGCGTGGGCTCGTCGAGCACGAGCAGCGCCGGTTCGTGCACCAGCGCACGGCCGATCAGCGCGCGACGGGCCTCGCCGGTCGAGAGCGTCTCCATCGTTCGTCCGGCCAGAGGCTGGATTCCGAGGTAGTCGAGCAGCTCGTCGGCACGCGCGGCCATCGCCGGAGTCACCTCGGCGCGGCGATAGAGTCCGATCGAGCCGAAGAAGCCCGAGAGCACCACGTCGCGCACGGTGACGGCCTTGCGGTAGTCGTCCTGCAGAAGGTCGGACACCACGCCGAACACACGCCGGGCCTCGAAGAGGTCCCAGCGGGCCTGCCCGCGGAGCATCACAGGTGCGGCATCGCGCGCGAGCGGCCGGACATCGCGGGTCACCAGGCCGATGAGCGTGGACTTGCCGGCGCCGTTGGGGCCGAGGACCGCCACGTGCTCGCCCTCGAGGAAGGAGAGCGAGTCCACCTGGAGGATCGTCCGCCCGCCGCGGACGACCTCGGCATCGCGGAGTTCGATGAGGGTGTCATGCGTCACGTTATGCCAGGCCGACCTCTTTGAACTTCTTCTTCACAGAACTCAAGCTGCCCAGCACGTGGAACTTCCACTTGCCCGTCGCGGCTTTGATGATCAGCACGTCGGGTGTGCTGTTGTTCTCATCGGCCATGCTCGTGCGGAACTTCGCGCCCTGGTACTGCGAGCGCTCGACCGCCCAGTTGCCCGGCGTCTCCGCCAGCGCGGCATCCGGCGACATCTGCCAGTACACATCGTTGTAGCTTGTCGACGACTTCATCTGCGCACCCCACTGCCCGAAGAAGCCCTTGCCTTCGGCCTTCGCGCCGTCACGAGCCGCGTCGATGATCGCCTTGGCCCTCTCCTTGTTGACCTCGGAGAAGATGAGGCGACGCTCGGTGATGATCAGCGTGTACGCCTTCTGCTTGAGGCCCATGAAGCCTTCGACGAGGGTCAGCCCGCCGATCACGGCGATCACGCGCTCGCCGGATGGTTCAGCCGCGGGCCGCACGGGCGTGGAAGCTGGAGCAGGCGGTGCGGCCGCGGGCAACTGCGTTCCGCATCTCGTGCAGAACGTGTCAGCAGGCACAGCGGGGGACCTGCATGCGCCGCAGTGCCGGTCCTCGGTCATCTCGGCTCCTACTCTCGTGGGGACACATCCGAGTGTAGCCGACGAACGGCCATCGGGGCATCGGGGACGTCGCGGAGGCTGGTTGACAGCATCGCCGGAGGGGATATAGTAGTGAAAGTTCACAACGTACTGAACGTTGTGAATATGGGCAACATAAGCTCGACCTTGTGGAGGTGCATGTGGGCGCACACGCCGATCAAGATGCAGTGATGCGGTTCGTCGAGGAGTTCGGGTCGTACTTCGCCGGGTTCGGCCTCAGCCGGGCCACCGGGCTCATCTGGGCGTACCTGCTCGTCTCCGACCCGCCCGAGCAGTCCACGAGCGACCTCACGGAGGCTCTGCAAATCAGCAAGGCGTCCGTGAGTACCGGCGGACGACAACTCGCCGCGATGGGTGCCATCCGGCGGTCCCACAGGCGTGGTGAGCGCGAGTGGCAGTTCAGCGCCGATCCGGAGATATTCTCGACGCTTCTCAAGTCCAAAGTGCGCGAATACACGAACATGCGGCTTCTGCTCGAGCGTGGGATCGAGGCGATCGGGGACGATCCGGCGCGGCTTCACAACATCGAGGAGATGCGGGACATCTTTGCCTTCTACGAGGAGCGCGTCCCGGCATTGGTCGACGAGTACATCGCGAAACGGAAGAAGGAAGGACGATGACTGACGCAGCACGCACGGGAGCGCACGCCATCCAGGTGGAGGGGCTGCGCTTCTCCTACGGGGACCTCGAGGCGGTGAAGGGAATCGACTTCGACGTGCAGCCGGGCGAGATCCTTGGCTTCCTCGGCCCGAACGGCGCCGGAAAGTCGACCACCATCAAGATGCTCACCGGTCAGCTCACGCCCAAGTCCGGCGTAGCGAGAGTGCTTGGGATAGATGTAGCCACAGACAATCCCGAGCTGCAGGCGCGCATCGGGGTGTGTTTCGAAGAGAAGAACCTCTATATCAACATGTCGGCCAAGGAGAATCTCGAGTTCTTCGCGAGTCTCTATGGGATCAAGGATCCTGACGCCGAAGGAGTGCTCCGGCGTGTCGGGCTGGCGGACCGCGCCAAGGACCGCGTCAAGACGTTCTCCAAAGGCATGCGACAGCGCATGATGATTTCGCGCGCGTTCATCAACAAGCCCGACGTGCTCTTCTTAGATGAGCCCACCGACGGGCTCGACCCGGTCACCTCGGCGGCCATCCGCAGGACCATAAAGGAGGAGGCCGAGCGCGGTGCGGCGGTCCTGCTGACAACGCACGACATGTTCGAGGCGGACGAGCTCTCCGACCGGGTCGCCTTCATCAACGAGGGCGAGATCGTGGCGCTCGACTCCGCCGAGAACCTGAAGCTCAAGTACGGGACCCGCTCGGTGAAGGTGCGCCTGCGCGAGGGCGATGTCGTGCGCGAGGAGGTCCTGCCGCTGGACGGCGACGGTTCCTCGGCCCGGCTCGCGGAGCTGGCCGCCAGTCCGAACCTCCTTACCATCCACACCGAGGAAGCGACGCTGGAGCAGATCTTCATCCAGCTGACGGGTAGGGGGCTTGAGGGATGAGCCGCGCCGTGTCGCGCCCTGCGATCATCTGGGCGCTGCTCAAGAAGGAGTTCAAGGCGTACTCCCGCGACACCGTGTACCTGCTGCTGACGCTGCTGGTGCTGATCGCGGTGCCGATCACCTTCCGTTTCCTGCCCGACTCGGTCGACGAGACCATCACGCTTGCGGTATCGCCACCGGTCTCGGCGCTCATCGAGGACGGCAAAGACACGCTCCGTGACCTCGGCGCCACCGAGGAGCAGCTCGCCGAACTCGACGAGGCCGATCTCACCGGCGAGCAGGAGGGCCTGCTTCTCCTCGAGTTCGAGGACGAGGGGCAGATGACCGGCGTCATCGAGGGCACGATCGAGGCCTGGCAGACCGCCGACGGCGAGTTCGTCTTCCGCGACAAGGAGGCCGACGAGGACAAGCCCGACAACGCCGAGCGCGTGAACGTGGACATCGGCATCGCCTTCCCGACAGGCTTCATCTCCCAGGTCGCCACCGGCAAGGACGACATCACCGTCACCGTCTACTCCGATGCGGGCGTGCCGGATGAGATCAAGGGCGCGATGCGCTCGTTCGTCCGCGAGGCAGCCTACCAGCTCGCGGGCAAGGAGCTGCCCGTGAGCATCCCCGCCGAGGAGTCGATCATCCTCGGGCAGGACCGCTCGGGCGATCAGGTGACGCTGCAGGAGAAGACGCGTCCGCTCCTGCTCTTCATGATCCTTCTGATGGAGACGTTCTCCATGGCCTCGCTCGTCTCGACCGAGGTGCTCCAGCGCACGGTGACCGCCGTGCTCGTGACGCCCGCGAAGGTGGGCGACTTCCTCGCCGCCAAGACGATCTTCGGGACGGCCATGTCGTTCTCGCAGGCGCTCATCATGCTTGCCCTCATCGGTGGGATCACCGCCGAGAACTGGTCGCTCCTGCTCGTTGTGCTGCTCATGGGCGCGATCATGTTCACGGGAGTCGCGCTGTTCGTCGGCTCGGCAGGCAAGGATTTCATGGGCCAGCTGTTCTACGCGATGCTGTTCACCATCCCGCTGCTCATCCCCACGCTGTCGATCATGTTCCCCGGATCGGTGGCGCCCTGGGTGCGCATCATCCCCACGTATCCGATCATCGACGTGCTCGTCCGGTCCACGGTCTACGGTGCCACCTGGTCCGACTCATGGGGGTCGCTCGCGTATGCGGCGGCGTGGCTCGTGGTGCTCTACGGAGCCGGCCTCATCGCACTCAAGCGGAAGGTGGAGTCGCTATGAGTCTCTCTCGCATATGGAGGGTCCTGAGGAAGGATCTCGCGCTCGGCCCGCGCTCGCCGATCTTCTTGTGGGCGATCGTGCTGCCCGTGGCGCTCACGCTGATCCTGCAAGTGGCGTTCGGGTCGCTCTTCGATCCAGAACCCCGTCTCGGTGTCGTCGACCAGGGCGATTCGGCCATCACGGCGGGTATCGAGGACACGGAGGGCATCGAACTCACCTTGTTCGATGACGAGGCCGAGCTGAAACGGCAGGTCGAGGCCAACGATCTCGACGCCGGACTCATCCTCCCCGAAGGCTTCGATGAGGCCGTCAAGGGCGGCGACAAGCCAACGCTTCAGTTCTTCATCGGCGGCGAGAGCTATGCCTCCAACCGCATCATCCTTACCGTGACCGCTCTCGATCTCGTGCGCGAGCTCGAGGGGAGCGTGGCGCCGGTGACGGTGGACATCGTCGACTTCGGCGAAGAGGGGCTTCCCATCTCGATCCGCCTGATCCCGGTCATCGTCTTCTACGCACTGGTCATCGCGGGGCTGTTCGTGCCCGGTTCCAACATCGTCGAGGAGAAGGAGCAGGGCACGCTCATGGCGATCCTCGTGACGCCGGTCAAGACCGCCGAGGTCCTCGCGGCCAAGTGGCTGTTCGGCGTGATCCTCGCGTCGGTCATGGGCGTGGCCTCGCTTGCGATGAACGGCGCAATCGGTTCGAACTGGCTCGATGTCGTTCTCGTGGTGATCATTGCGGCAATGCTGTCGGCCATGCTCGGCGTGGTCGTGGGCGTGTTCGCCAAGGACTCCGCGATGATGTTCGGCATCGTGAAGGGGGCGGGCATCTTCCTCTTCGCGCCGGCCGTGTTCTACATCTTCCCCGACTGGCCGCAGTGGATCGCCAAGCTGTTCCCGCTCTACTGGATCATCGAGCCGATCTGGCAGGTGTCGGTGATGGGCGAGTCCGTGACCGCAGTCTGGAGTGAGCTTGCCGTGGCGCTCGGCATCACAGCAGCGCTCGGCGTCCTCGCGTGGTGGCTCGCAAAGCGTATGCAGGCTCAGATGGCGGGGCAGTAGCGACAACCGATCAACCGAAGGGAGCCGGGAGCACATGGACTGGTACTGGTGGGTGCTGATCGTGGTGGCCGTCGTGGGTATCGGCTACCTCAAGCTCAAGGTGTGGGGCAAGATCATGGCCAACATGAAGGCCAAGAAGGCCGCACAAGCGGAGCTCGAAGACGAGTAGGCGTCGTCCACGCTTTGTTCGGATCAAGACGACTGAGGCCCTCCCGACCAGGAGGGCCTCACGTTCGCCTACCCCAGTATCCGCGGCGGCAGGAACGGGCCGATGCACATCCACAGGTAGTAGAGCAGCAGCACGATGCATAGGCAGCCGGTCGGGATCGCCGCTACGAGGATCCACCAACGGTTTCGGCCGACGCCGAGCGGTTCGGGGTGCTGGGCGATGTCGCGCTCGCGCACCACGATGCGGTCATCGTTGAGGCGGATGCCGCGTAGGCCGGTCATCCACATTCCGAGGCTCTTCGACATGCCCCGCCGGAGGACGATCCAGTAGAACGCTGCCCAGCCGAGGAGCAGGCCGCCCATCACCAGGTGCCACACCGGCACCGGCTCCGGGACGATCAGGGCGGTGTAACCGAGTGCGGTGAGCCACCAGTACGCCACGTGTTCGGCGAGCTGGATCCAGACGGGCGCGAATACCGAGTCGCCGATTCCCACCAGCGCGAGCCACAGGAAGGTGAGTGCCGTGGGCACGAGAAGAATCGGGCCGAACCCGACCACCGCGTCGGTAGCCCAGGCGCTGTACCGCCGCCCGAGCGATGCCTGCGGCACGGGCGGGCCGTCCTCGGGGCGTATCCGCCGCTCCACGATCGCCGAGGCCACCGCGACGGCGTCGCCAAAGTCCGCGAGAACGGCCTGCGCGTCGCCGCGCTCGCCGATCTCCTCGAACAGGTGCGTGCGGATCTCCTCGACCGTGTCGTCCGCATCCACCTTTGGCAGACCGCGCAGCGCGCGGCGCACCTCGGCGAGATACCCCTGCACGTCGCGGTGTTCCTGCTCGGTCATCTACTCGCCCCTCAGTTCGTCGAGCGCGGAGGAAACAACGCCCCACTCCGCCCAGGCGCGCTCGAGGAACGCACTGCCTGCGCTCGTGATGCGGTAGTACTTGCGCGGACCCGCCGGGCCCTCGTCGGACCACGCGGCGGTCACGAGCCCGTCCGACTCGAGGCGGCGCAAGACGGGGTAGACGGTCCCTTCGCCTGCGACGAGCCCGCCGCGCTCCTTGAGCTCACGGACGATCGCGTAGCCGTACAACTGCTCACGGCTCACGAGGCTCAAGATCATGAGCTCGATGATGCCCTTACGCAGCTGGGTCGCCCACGAATCAAAGTCGTCGGGTGCGCTCTGTGTCGGCCGTTTGGCCACGGTGGTCCTGTCCCCCGGGGAATACTATGCAATAGACAGTACCAGGCAATACGAGGTAGCCGCAAGCGCCTGTCGCGCCGGGTGCGCTAGACTGGCCGGGTGCCATCGCCGCCCCGCGACCCACAGGAGACGACTCTGAGCATCATCGACGTCCATACGCATGCCTTCACCGACGCGATCGCGCCGGCGGCCGTCGCCTCGCTCATCGAGTTCGGCGGGGTTACCGCGCACTACGACGGGACGATTCTCGGTCTCGTCGCAGCTATGGACCGCACCGGCGTGGACCGCTCGCTGGTGGCGCCTGTGGCGACCAAGCCCTCGCAGGTGGTGACCATCAACGACTGGATCGCCTCACTCGACCGCACACGTATCATCCCGTTCGGCGCGATGCACCCCGACTTCCCGGAACCCGCGGCCGAAATGGCGCGGCTCGTCTCCCTCGGCGTGCGCGGTATCAAGCTCCACTCGCAGAACCAGGACTTCTCGCCGGAGGAGGCACGCCTCGCCCCGATCTACGAGGCGGCCATCGACCTCGGCATGGTCATCTTGTTCCACGCGGGCGGCTTCGTGGTCGAAATGGGAGTGGAGGCGCGGCCGGCGTCATTCGCCCGGGTGCTCGACGACTTCCCGGCGCTTACGTGCATCCTCGCGCACATGGGCGGCTACCAGTGCTGGGCCGAGGTGTGCGAGCACCTCTGCGGGCGCGACGCGTACTTCGACACGGCGTACGTGCCGCGCCACCTGCCCGACACCGAGTTCCTGGCGCTCATCCGCGATCACGGGGCGCATAAGGTGCTCTTCGGCTCGGATGGGCCGTGGACCGACGCGGCTGTCGAGATCGCGCATCTCAGGCGGCTCGGGCTGGACGCCGGGGAACTCGACGGTATCCTCGGCGGGAATGCCGAGCGGCTTCTCGGCGAGTGAGCGCGGGTTGGGTTGGCGATGAGTGCGGCGCCGTGGTTACAATGGGAGAGACCGGCGGCTGAAGGGATTGCAGTGGCCAAGCGCATTCTCATCGTGGAAGACAATCCGCAGAACCGCTACCTGATGTCGTTTCTGCTCGAGCAGCAGGGCTACGAACTCCTGGTGGCCGAGGACGGCGCCGAGGCGCTCGAGATGCTCGAGCAAGACGTGCCGGACCTCATCTTGATGGACATGCAGCTGCCGCGGATCGACGGCTACGAGGCCACGCGGCGCATCAAGGCCGATGAACGGTTCCGGAACATCCCGCTCGTTGCGCTTACCGCACACTCGATGGAGCGGGATGAGGAGCGGGCACGCGACGCCGGGTGCGACGAGTTCGTCACCAAACCGGTGGATGCTGACGGCCTGCTCGCGATGGTAGCGAACCTACTCGCCGAGTAGCTCTGGGCTCAATCCGGGACTCCCGCGGCGGCTTGCGTTCATTCCGGCCGTTGGGTACTCTCTTGCAGCACCACATGGCCAGGTAGCTCAGTTGGTAGAGCAGGGGACTGAAAATCCCCGTGTCGGCGGTTCAAGTCCGTCTCTGGCCACCATAGATACTTCCGAAGGGTCGGGCCGAAGGGTCAGGCCCTTTGTGCGTGTGAGCTGGGGATTTCCTCACCTGCTACGCCTTCGGTTCCGCTTCGCAGCCGCGAGATCGCCTGTTGCTGTAGGCCCAACCACTGAATCCTTCCGGCCGATTCACCGTCGTGCCGGGACAACGGCAACGCATCCGGCCGAACGCCAAGGACGAGATGGACAGCGGCGTTGGGAATCAACTCGAACAGGGAGGTGAATGACATGAAGTCACCCAAGAATCTCGGACTGATACTGCTGGCTATCTGGCTTATCGTGACGGGCGTACTGCAGGTGGTCAGCATTTCGATTCCCGGCATCGGTATCATAACTGCTGCGCTTGCCATCGCTGCGGGCGTCCTGATCCTGCTCGGCCGATAAGCACTCTGTCTCTGGCCATCATAGTGATGATCGAAGAGCCGTCCCACTGGGGCGGTTCTTCTGCGCGCGCCTCCGCAGCGGACTGGTGGTACAGCTGTGGTTAGCCAAAGGTAACTGCGGGTAAGAATAATTAGCAACCACGGAGAGGTGAGGTCAGTGCCTGAGTTCGTGAGCGTCCCGGTTCCGGCCGATCGTGTCCAGGAAGTCTACGAACTGCTCTCACGAGAGCCGTTCAGGCCATCCGCCGAGCGCCATATCTCCGGGGACGATCACTCGGAGGTCTGGACCCCGTCGATGATCGATCGGATGTTCATCGAGTCATCGTCCGCGATGCGGCAGATTCTGCTCGCGATAGCCGAGGGGTCACCCGGATGGGTCACCATCAAGGACATCTCCCTCGTCTCCGGCCTGACGGCGCGCCAGGTTGCCGCCTCGCTTGGCCCGTTCGAGAAGCGCGTTCGCGGTCGCTACTCCATGAGCAGCTGGCCGTTCGAGGCGAGGCACTTCGTTGATGCAGGCATATTCAAGTACTCCATGTCGCCGGAAACGGCGGACAGGATCATCACGTTGGCGGCAGACGTTCGCCAGCACGAGGGAGGCGATGAGAGAAAGTGACCGGATGTGGGTAGACCCGGAGTAACTGACCCTGGACTAATCACTTGCTCGCCTCAAGGAGGAGAGAGAAATGCTGTGGACCATCTTCGTCATCCTGGTAGTCCTTTGGCTGCTGGGCTTCAGCTTCGAGATCGGCGGTAGCCTCGTCCACATCCTGCTGGTGATCGCACTGGTCGTGCTCGTGTACAACCTGATCACAGGCCGTCGGTCGTAGCCCGCACGAGGAGTGAGGGCCGACCAAGGGCAAGACCGGCGGGTCGTTCGGACATCGGCTTCCCGCCACCTACAAAGGAAGTGAAGTGCCATGGTTAATGCAAATGCGGTTTCGACAGATCGTCACAGTCAAGTCCACACGGAAGTCCGTTCACCGGTCGAGGCGGTAGTCTCGCGCGTCATCATGTTCGTCTTCGGCGTTATCGAGGTGCTCATTGCGATCCGCTTCGTTCTCCTGCTGCTCGGTGCCAACGCCGAGGCCGGTTTCGCGAAGATGATCTACGGCCTGTCCGGGATCTTCGTGGCTCCGTTCGCTGCGCTGTTCAATACGCAGCAGGCAGGCGGTTCCGTCTTCGAATGGAGCTCCCTGGTCGCCATCGCCGTGTACGCCTTGGTGGCGTGGGGGCTGGTCGCGCTGATCCGTGCCGTGAGTCCGCGAGAGCAGGCTCAGACCGTAGAGCGTATAGTATCTGAAGACGATGCTACGACCGCTCACTAGCCGACGGACGTCTTGCGTGCGGCCTGGAGTATCGAACGGTCATTCGACCCTTGGAGGGGCGGGATAGGATCGTGAAGACGTTGATGAGAGTACGCTCGATTTCGTTTCTACTGGCACTCTCGCTTGTAGCGGTGCTCGCAGTTCCAGCCGTAGGCATGGCTGCGGAGCCCACGCTCAACCTGGGAACCAGCGCGAGCTACGCGGTACTGGCCGGCTCGACGGTCACCAACGTCGTATCCCCGGGGACTGTGATCAACGGCGACCTCGGCGTGTGGCCGGGCCTCGCGGTAACCGGGTTCCCGCCGGGGGTAGTAACCCCGCCTGGAGCGATTCACGCTGGCGATGCCGCTGCCCAGCAAGCTCAGAGCGATCTAACGGCCGCCTATCTCAACGCCGCGGGCCGTACGCCGGTCACCCAGAACTTGAGCGGTCAGGATCTGGGCGGACTCACCCTCACGCCTGGCATCTACAAGTTCGACAGCTCTGCTCAGTTGACCGGGACGCTGACGCTCGACGCGCAGGGCGACCCGGACGCTGTCTGGGTCTTCCAGATCGCCTCCACGCTCACCACTGCTTCGAACAGCAGCGTGAACCTCATCAACGAGGCTCGCTTCTGCCGTGTCTTCTTCCAAGTCGGGACTTCTGCGACCCTGGGAACTGGCACCGACTTCTACGGCCACATCTTGGCGCTGACCTCCATCACCGCCAATACCGGCGCGACGGTGACCGGACAGCTACTGGCCCAAAACGGCGCGGTCACTCTCGACGAGAACGTGATCACGAGTGGTGTCTGCGCCACCTCGCGCGTGATCGACATAGACAAGAGCGCGAATCCCGCGTCGCTGACTGCGCCAGGTCCTGTTACCTATACCTACCTCGTGACCAACCCTGGTAGCGTCGTCTTGGGAAACATCGTAGTCACGGACGATAAGATCAGCCTCGTCACGTACGTCTCCGGCGACACGAACGGGGACAGCCTACTGCAGCCGGGCGAGACGTGGCGCTACACGGCCACGGCAACCCTGGCAACGGCCACCACGAATACGGCGACCGTAACGGCCGACGACCGCGGAACACCTCTGCTGACCGCCACAGACACGGCAGCTGTGACCGTGCCCGTCGGCATTAGGACCGTCACCGGTGGACAACTCCCAAGGACCTCTACCCCTTGGTACAACGTGCTTGTTGCGAGCATCGCGGTCATGTTGCTCGGGGCGGTGGGTCTTTCGAGAGCCACCAGAAGGATCAATGACTGAGACCAAGCGCTCACGAGCCAAGCCTTCGCTCGGCGTCATCCTGTCTCTGGGGTGCCTGGCTCTCGGAATCGCAGGTCTGGTCTGGGCTGGGCTGAACATCGGGACGCAGCTGCTGCGTCCCGATGTCGCCGATTCCGGCCTTGTAGCCCCGGCGGTGGTGAAGCAGAAACCGCAAGGAGGGTATGCCGAGTCGGTCGTCCCCTCCGACCCGCCCGTCCCGCAGGTTCTCTATCCCGTACGTCCCGCCGAGGGCGACCCCGTCGGGACGCTCCTGATTCCGGCTCTCGACCAGACGCTGCCGATAGTCGAGGGGACCGGCGACGACGAGCTCAAGGAGGGCGTGGGGCACTACGTCCAGAGCGTGCTCCCCGGGGAGCCGGACAACTGCGTTCTCTCGGCGCATCGCGATACGCACTTCTCGGGCTTGGGGGCGCTGAAGGTCGGCGATTGGCTGATCGTCCAGACATCGGCTGGCACGTTCTCGTATGAGATCAGCGTTATCCGGATCGTCGACAAGGACGATCGAACGGTGATCGTGCCCACGGATCACGCAGTCCTGACGCTGAGCACCTGTTACCCGTTCGACTATGTTGGAAGTGCCCCGGATCGCTACATCATCAGCGCGGATGCGGTTGTTCCGTAGCCGGAAACCCCCGTGTTGGCGGCCCAAGCCGGTCACTGGCCACCATGGAACACCAAGGCCGGCCCCGCAGGGGCGCCGGTCTTCTCATGCCTAGATGCTCAAGTCCCTCGCATTGTAGAAGCGGTACGTCCCGACGATTGCGGCGACGATGATCACGACGGAGAGACCCACGAAGACCGGGTCCAGCGCCCCGTCGGTCATGAGGTTTCCGGCCTCGAAGTACTTGAACGGCGTGAGGTACTTCAAGAAGTCCAGGTCCGCGTTCAAGTTGACCACGTAGAAGAGCAGGAACGTCCCGAACATGATGGAGGTCGCCCGCGAGGCGGCCGTCTTCGGCTTCCGGCTGCTTCCGGCCACAGCCGCGCCGATCGCAAAGAAGATCACCTGCAGGAAGAACAGACCGATCATCAGCAGGACGATGTCGCTGCCAAACGGCGCGTCTTTGTTGAAGAAGTCGACGAAGTAGAACGACGAGACTGCGGTCACCAGGTTCAAGACGACGAGGTTCGCAAGCCCTGCGAGAAGCTTCCCGGACAGAACCCTGCTCCGCGAGGCAGGCTTCGCGTAGAGGAACTCGGAGGTGTGATCGCGCTCCTCCTTGGCGATAAGGTGCGCACCCAGGAGCGCGGCGTGTACGGCGCCCATCACCGCAAGGTAAAGGAACAGCATTCCGAAGAAGCCGGCCGCAGTGGTGAGGTCGAATCCGGTCATGCCGAAGACGGCCTGCACCGTGCCGGGGATCTGGTCGAGGATCGCTGTGACCGACTGGCCGGCCGCCTCGTAGGCGCCGTACTTCGCCATGCCGGAGTAGATCATCATCACCATGCCGAGGCTCCAGAACAGCAGCCCCCACCGGTGTGCCTTCATCTCACGCAGGAAGACGTTCATATCGCCACCTATACGGCCGTGTGGATGTCTCTCTTGGCGAAGATCACGTAGGTCGCTGCAGTCGCTGCCACCACGAATGCAGCCACGACGAGCAGGTACTCTGCCTCAAGGCCGCCCTCGCTGATCATGTACGCCGGATCGAAGTACCTGAAGGGCGAGATCCAGCGCAGCTCCACGTTCTCGAGCACGTCCCCAATGGCCCCGATGATGTAGAACGCGAACACCGTGGGCAGCGTGACCGCCACTACCGACTTGATCTTGGGGATCGTCACCGAGAGCAGGGCCCCGAGAGCCATGAAGACGAGCTGGAGCAGCAGCAGCGTTGAGGACATCAGCAGGAGGGTCGCACCGTCGAATGAGGCCCCGGTCGCCACGACGGCAAGGTACGAGGCACCGATGAAAGCCACGCTCGTCACAAGGATCACCGCCAGCACCGCGGAGAGCTTCCCCGTCACTACCTCGGCCCGGCGCACCGGCTTGGTGAGCAAGAAGTCCGCGGTCTTGCCGGAGATCTCCTTCGAGATGATCCCCACGCCGAGGTTCATCGCATGGATCGATGCCGCCAGCCACGCGAAGCTCAGTAGGTAGCCATAGAAGCCGAGCACCGACATGAACGTCTCGGGCGTGATGTTCACGAGCGCCTTGATCGCCTCAGGGAAGTTGGCGAGCACCTCGTTCAGACCCTCGATGTCATTCGCGAACGCAGGGTAGAGAGCCATGAACAGACCCACGATCCCGCTGAGTGAGATCACCCAGGTGATCGTCGACTTTCGGTAGGCCCTGAACTCCCGGAGGAAGACGTTCATGCGTCTACTCCTCCTTCTGGTAGTAGTGCAAGAAGATCTCCTCGAGGTCGGGTTCCTCGACCTGCAGGTCCAGCAAGTCGAGTCTCGCCAGCAGCCCGGTCAGGTCGTTCACGCGCCCGCGGTAGAGGAAGCTCGCCGTGTGGTTGGTGAACGCGAGGTCGCTGACTCCTTCGAGAGCGAAAACCGACTCATCCACCAGTGTCGCCAGCTCGAGCGTCAGCCGCTTGGTGGCGTTCTCGAGGAGCGTCTTGATCTGATCGACCCGGATGATCGAGCCTTCCTTGATGATCGCCACGCGGTCGCAGAGCTTCTGCACCTCCGAGAGGATGTGCGAGCTGAACAGCACCGTCGCTCCCTCGGCATTCTGCTCCTTGAGCAAGTGGAAGAACTCCTGCTGGATGAGCGGGTCGAGGCCGCCGGTGGGCTCGTCGAGGATGATGAGCTTCGGCTTGTGCGCGAGGCCCTGGATGATGCCGACCTTCTTCTTGTTGCCGTAGGAGAGGTCGTCGATCTTCTTCTTGAGGTCGAGGTCGAAGCGCTCCGCAAGCTCCTTCGCGCGCTTCTCGGTGGCCTTCGGATCCTTGCTGTAGAAACTCGCCGAGTAGCGCAGCAGGTCGATCGCGCGCATGTCGTCGTAGTAGAAGACCTCGGAGGGGAGGTAGCCCACTTCCTGGCGGATCTCCGGGCCGGAGGTAACGATGTCCTTCCCGAACACCTTCGCCGAGCCGCTCGTGGGATGGATGAGGCCGAGCAGCGTGCGGATGGTGGTGGACTTGCCCGCACCGTTCGGGCCGATGAAGCCGTAGATCTCGCCCTCCTGGACGGTCATGTCGAGGTCGACGATGCCCCGTGACGTGCCGTAGTACTTGGTCAGCTTCGAGGTCTCGATCACGTTCATCTCTGCTCCATCGATCGCCCGCACGTTGTCATGCCGCACCAATCCAGTATCCACCTGTTGCGGACCACCGTGAACATGCGTTTCGATGTGTGGAGGGCCCTGCGGGGGAGGCGGCTGCCGCTGCGCTCGGGCATATACGTACGAGGGCCCGGTCGGCCCACTGGGGTGGGACGACTGCAGTTCGCCCGGATGCGGACGGTGGATCGCATGCGTGATGGCAGCGAGGGTTCGGCAGACCGCAGACGCACTTCGCGAACGATCCTGATCGCGGGGCTCGCGGTCCTTGTGGTCGTCGGCGTCGGAGCTCTCTTCGTCTCGACGGCGCTCGGGCACTACCACGTCGGCCGCATTGAGAGCACCCGCGGAGACATGGCCTTCATCAGTGTGGCGGACCTGGACGGGACATTCACCGCCGAGGTGGTGGACCCGGACCTGGCCGAAGGAGCCGAGGTGGTGCTCTACGTCGCAGACGGCGAGGGCACTATCGTGGCGACCTCACCGGGACGGGTGAGGTTCATCACCGCGCTCAAGGAACTGCTGTGAGACGCTCCGGGCGCGCGGGTCTCGTCACGCGAGCGGAGGCGGCGCGGTGCAGGTGACGCTCATCAAGCCGACGCTCGGCCGGACGGAGCGCGGCGACCGATTCATCGACGACGCGCGCATGGAGCCGCTGCCGCTCGGCGTGCTCGCCGGTCTCACGCCCGCAGGCGTGGACCTGCGGCTGCTCGACGATCGCATCGACACGATCGACTACGACGAACCCGCTGACCTGGTGGCGATCACTGTCGAGACGTTCACCGCGAGGCGTGCGTACGAGATCGCTGCCGAGTACCGTGCGCGCGGTGTGCCGGTGGTGATGGGCGGTATGCACGCGACGCTGCTGCCCGAGGAGGTGGCCGAGCATGCCGACGCGACCGTGACAGGTGATGCGGAACGCGTGTGGGCCGAGGTGGTCGGCGACACGCACGACGGGCGCCTGCAGCCGCGTTATCACGGCGCGTTCGGCACACCGCAGCCCGGCAGCGTGCCTCGCCGGGATCTCTACAAGGGCAAAGGCTATCTCCCGCTCTCCTTACTGCAGTTCGGACGCGGATGTACCAACCGCTGCGAGTACTGCGCGGTCACCGAGTACTTCGGGCACCATCACTACGCGCGGCCGGTCGCCGAGGTCGTGCACGAGATCGAGAGTCAGGGCCTGCGCGACCTGTTCTTCGTTGATGACAACCTCGTGGCCGATCACGAGGCGGCCAAGGAGCTCTTCCGGGCGCTCGTGCCGCTCAAGGTCCGGTGGGTCTCGCAGGTCTCCCTCGACCATGTGAACGATCCGGCGCTGCTCGATCTCATGGTGGAGAGTGGATGCCTCGGTAATGTCATCGGCTTCGAAAGCCTCGATGCCGAGTGTCTCCGGCAGATGCACAAGGCGCCCAACCTGCGAAGCGCGGACGCCTACGCCACCGAGGTGGCCGAACTCCGGCGCCGTCACCTACAGACGTGGGCGGCGCTCGTCCTCGGCTACGATCACGACACCGTGGACTCGCTCCGCGCGATGTGCGACTGGGCGATCGGCAACCGCTTCACGTTCGCGGCCTTCAACGTGCTGATGCCGTACCCGAACACCCCGCTCTATGCGCGCCTTGCCGAGGAGGGCCGACTGCTCTACGACGGGCGGTGGTGGTTGCACCCGGAGTACCGCTTCAACCACGCGGCGTTCAAGCCTGCGCGGATGACCGCCGATGAACTCACCGAGGTAGGGTGGGAGTGCCGGCGCCGCTGGAGCAGCTTGCCGTCGATCGTGGCGCGGGCGCTCGAGCCGCATACGAATCTCGCCACGCCCGCGCGATTTGCGCTGTACTGTGCATACAACCCGCTGTTCCGACGCGAGACGTATCGGAAGCAAAGCATGCATCTCGGAACACAGCCGTGAGCGGCACATTCGACATTGGGCTGGCGCAGCCGGCCGACGAGCCCGACATCAGGGCGCTCGTCGGGTCGGTAGCGATGCCCGGCGACGTGTCGGTCCGCTTCGCCCGCGAGCCCGACTACCTTCTCGGCACGACCATCATGGGCGACCCGTGCGACGTGCTCGTGGCGCGACATCAGCTGGACGGGCAGCTCGCGGGCATCGCGTGCCGTGCCGAGCGACGGTCGTTCCTGAACGGCGAGGAGACCACCACCGGCTACATCGGGCAGATCCGCATCGCCGAGGAGTTCCGCGGCAACTGGCTCATCCAGCGTGGCGCGCGCATCGTTCGCGATCGCAGCCCGAAGGGCCTCATCTACCTGGGCGTGATCTCGCACGAGAACCCCCGGGCGCGTGCGGCGCTGATCGAGCGACGTCCCCCGGCGGGCCTGCACGCCAAGCGCCTGTCCGGTCTCACGACCTGCGCGCTCATCCTCAGGCGGCGACCGCAGCGCAAAGTGCGCTCGACAGGGGGCCTCACCGTCGGGACCGCAACTGCGTCTCTGCTCCCCCAGGTGGTCACATTCCTGCAGGGACACGGAGGCAAGCGACACTTCTTCCCCGCCTACACGCTCGAGGACTTCACCGGCGGGACCGCGCTCCGCGGACTCGCAGCCGAAGACGTGCTCGTCGCGCACCGGGGCAATCGCATCCTCGGCGTGCTGGCGGTGTGGGACCAGCACGAATACAAGCAGGACATCGTGGACAGCTACGGCCCGCGTCTTGCGCGCACCCGCCCGGCGTACAATGCGGCTGCTCGGCTACTCGGCGCGCATCCGCTCACTCCCGTGGGGGAGGCGATCCCGCTCGCATTCGGCGCCTGCATGTCGGTTGCCGAAGAGGACCCCGAGGTGATGCACGCGCTCGTGCATGCCGCGTGCGAACGCGCGGCAGGACTGGGGAAGGCCTATCTCATGCTCGGCTTCGCGGACACCGATCCGTTGCTGCAAGTCGCGCTTCACTGGCCGCACATCACGTACCACAGCGACGTGTACGCGCTCTCGTGGAGCGTCGATCCTGCCAAGGTGCTCGATCGCCGGCTACCGTACGTGGAGGTGGCGACGCTCTGAGGCGGGGCGAGGGGGTTCGTATGGAGGGGCATCGGCTCACGCGCTGGGAGGCCACGTCGCTCATGGTGGGTGCGGGGGTGGGCGCCGGCGTCATGGCGGTGCCGTACCTGGCGCGGGAGGTCGGCCTGATCGGCCTCGCGCTCATCCTGCCGGTCGCCTGGGCGGCGAGCGCGCTCGTGCATCTCATGCTTGCCGAGGTGCTGTTCCGCACGGGGCGCGACATGCAGATCGTGGAGCTCATGCGCCTCTACGTCCTCCGGGGCCGGGTCGGGCAGGTGGTGCTGTGGAGTGTATTCGCACTCCTAAGCCTTGCGTTCCTCGCCAATCTGGCCGCCTACGTGTCCGGCGCGGGCGAGATCGTCGCCGATCTCACTGATCTCCATCGCCGCCTTGCCGAGGTGCTCGTGTACGTCGTCTCGGCAGGTGTCGTGTTCTTCGGCCTTAAGGCGGTCGGCATCGCCGAGCGCTTCGGCGCCGTCGTGCTCGTGGGCTTCGTGGCTGCGATCGGCGTGGGCGCGTTGGGCGAGCCGTTCCGGCTCCCGGCGGCGTCCTCGGCCCCGGCGACCGGCTGGCTCGCGCTCTACGGCATGGTGATGTACGCCTACTGGACCTTCTACAGCGTTCCGCAGGTGGTGCAGGGACTCGGGGACGATCGGCGCGGCGCGGCCCGCGCGATCCAAGTCGGTCTCGCCATCAACGGTGCGCTCACGCTTGCTGTCGCACTCATCGCGCTCGGCGTTTCTGCCGAGGTGACCGAAGTGGCGGTGATCGGCATTGCCGAAGCGATCGGCCCGTGGGCCGGCGTTGTGGGATCGCTCCTCATCGTTGCGGCGCTCGTCACGAGCTACTGGTCGGTCTCGCTCGCGCTATCCGACATCCTGCGCGAACGCACCGGCATCAGCCCACGGCTCGCATGGCTTCTCGCCACGCTGCCGTCGCTCCTGGTGTTGTGGCTCGGCGCGCTCGAGTTCCTCGAGTGGCTGCGGCTTGCAGCGGGGGCGACGGCCCTCGTGGTCGCGCTGATCACGCTGCCGATGTACCGCGCCGCGCGCAGGGACGGGGCGGTGCGCGACCCCGCGTGGGAGCTCGGGCGGTGGGGAAGCCCGGCGATGCTCTCGCTGTGCCTGCTCGCCCTCGTGCTCATGGCGGTCGGATCGTTGGTGTCGGTGAGCTAAGCCGTGCCGAGGGCGCGCGAAGGGCTGGCGCGCCACACGCCGAATCGTCACAATGGCTGCCACAGCGCCGCCTGACGCGCTCACCGACAACCGCGTGAAGGAGAGTCAAACGTGCCGAAGACGCCATGGGTTCAGGAAACCCGCCCGCAGTTCCTGCTGCTCGCCGTGCTGCTCGTGGCACACGCTTCGGCCCTTGCGGCCTGGCAGGGGTCGTTCAACTGGCTGCACGCCGTGCTCGCGGGCGTCGCGCTCGTGCTGATGCACGGCAGCGTGAATGCGCTGAACGACTGGCATGACTGGTCGAAGACCGGGATCGACCGTGAGACGCCGCGCACGCCGTTCTCCGGCGGCAGCGGCCTCATCCCCGCCGGCAAGATCACGGCCAAGCAGGCGCTCATCGTGGGCGTTGTAACGCTCGTTGCGGGCTGTGCGATCGGCCTCTACCTGGCGTGGGTGGCCGGATGGCAGCTGCTTGCCATCGGCGCCGCGGGCGCGCTCATGATCGTGCTGTACACCCCGGTGCTCAACAAGCTGGCACTCGGTGAGATCTTCGCCGGTCTCGGCCTCGGCCTGCTCCCCGTGGTGGGCACGTACTTTCTGCTCACCGGACGGTTCGACGCCGTTGCGTGGATCTCCGGTATCCCGGCCTTCTTCCTCACGTACAACCTGCTGCTCCTGAACGAGTTCCCGGACGTCGAAGCCGACAAGGCCGGTGGCCGCACGCACATGGTTACCATCCTCGGCAAGAAGGGTGCGCGCTGGCTGTACGCGGCCGTTGAGGTGGGCGCCTACGTGGCGATCGTCGCGGGCGTCGTGGCCGGCGTGCTCACGCCCTGGGCGCTGCTCGGACTCGGCGGAGCGGTCTTTGCGGCGCGGGCCATCAAGGGCGCGGTCACGGACTACGAGAGCTTCGAGAAGACCGTGGCTGCGCAGGGCGCGAACGTCATCGCCGTGCTGTCCACCAACGCGCTGCTGTTCATCGGCTACCTGATCGCCGCGCTCACGTCGTAGACGGGATGAGGGGCGTCAGACCGTCTTCTCGAGGTCGACCTCACGCGCCCAGCCCTTGATCGCGTCCCAGTCGCGGCAGTCGCCCTCGCCGCCGCCGCCGAACGCCTTGAACGCCCAGCGCGCGATGCGCGACGACTCGGCGGCCTCCGGCCCCTTCCCGGCGAAGAACGCCTCAGCGACGGGGGAGAGAACCGCCCGCACCGCGGTCGTGTACGCGCGGCGTTTCCGGGTCGCCTTCTCGTCATCGCCGAGGTTCATGATGTGCACGCTGAAGATGGACGTGGGCACCTTCCCCAGTGCTGCGGCATTTCGCTCGGCGAACTGCACGGCCTCGGGCAGCCACGCTCCGCCGTTGACTGCGCTGCCGAGGAGCACCGCGTCGTAGCCAGAGACGTCCGGCCGCTCGTTGACCGGCTTCACGTCGACGGTGTAACCGCGCTCGGCCAGCGCTTCGCCGATCGCCTGGGCCACGCCTGTGGTCGCACCGGTCTTGGTCGCATAGCCCACCAACACGCGCTTGCTCACGCCGCTCTCGCCTCCGTCTTGGTCTCAGAACACCTCGGAACGTCCTCGTCTACACTCATTCTCGATACGCCCCGAGGAACCTGCAGCGGCGCATGGCCGAGTGGCGCGAGGGGACCTTCACGCGCACGATGCGCGTGATTCTGCAAGGATATGATGACGCGCACAGGCGCCAGCCCGGCTCATTCGACGAGGAAGACGGCCCACAACGTGACCGATCACTACCAGTTGCTCCAGGTGCGCCGTGACGCATCGCCCGAGGTGATCTCGGCAGCCTATCGGCGTCTCATGAAAGACGCTCATCCCGACCGCGGCGGCGACGCCGAGCGCGCGAAGCGGCTCAACGCCGCATACGAGACACTCTCGGACCCCGCCGCTCGCAGGTCGTACGACGCTTCGCTCCCAACCGAGGCGCAACCGCCCCGCGCGTTCGGTCCTGAGATCGCCTTCCGCGTGGGACGCGGACTCGGGCGTCAGCTCGGCCGCCTCCGCCGAGAGATGCAGTAGGCTCTCGCCTCGTATCCCGCCCGGCCGCGCGCACGTTTCCGGCAGTGGGTACACTGGTCGCACGGAGAGGAGACGCCATGCCGCGTGCGCTGGTGGTGGACGACGAGGCGAACATCCGCGAGCTCGTGGGGCTGTACCTCGAGGGGGCCGGGTACTCCGTCGTGCAGTGTGCCGACGGTGCCGAGGCCGTCACGCTCGCGTGCGGCGGCGGGTTCGACATCGTGATCCTCGACGTGATGCTGCCCTCGCTCAGCGGTGTCGAGGCGTGCCGAAAGATCCGCGAGTGCTCGGCAGTGCCCATCATCATGCTCACGGCCCGGGATAGCGATCTCGAGATCGTGAGCGCGCTCGAGATCGGCGCCGACGACTACGTGACCAAGCCGTTCAGCCCGCCCGAGCTGGTGGCGCGCGTTCGGGCGATCCTCCGACGCACGACAGGCGAGAGCAGCAGGGGCCCCATCGCGCTCGGCCCGCTCTCACTCGATCCGGCCACGCGTGAGGTCGCGGTGGACGACGCTCCGGTCACGCTCACCGCCAAGGAGTTCGATCTGCTACACGCGCTCGTACGCGAGCCGGGCGTGGTGATGACGCGGCAGCAGCTCCTCGAAGCGGCATGGGGCTTCAGCGACTTCGTGGACGAGCGCGGCGTGGACGTCCACATCCGCCACATCCGCGAGAAGCTCGGGGACGACGCGACCTACCCCCGGTTCATCGAAACGCTACGCGGGGTCGGCTACCGCGCACTGCGCGGCGAACGGTCGTGAGTGTCCTGCGACCGCGTGGCATGACCGTGACACGCCGGACCCGCCTGGCAGCGCTTGGGGTCGCGGCGGCCTCGATAGCTCTGGCGGTCGGCCTGCTCTATGCAGCCTGGCTGCAGGCGACCGTAGCGGTTCGGACCGACGAGCTCGCCCGGCAGGTCTACGCCATGGCCGAGGGGATGCCGGCAGGAGGCGCTGTCGACTTCTCGGCCGAGTCTCCGCTCACGGGCCTGCGGCAGCAGCTCTTCGAGGTTGAGGCGGGCCTCATCGGCGCGCGTCTCGTCCTGACCGACGCCGACGGGAACGTGGTTCAGTCGTCCAGCACCGGGGGCACTATCGAGACTTACGACCTCGAGGGGCTGACCGGCGAGCCGGACGACCGCGGCTTGCGAACGGGCGTCAGGTCGCTCTCCGGCATCGGACGCGTGATCCTCGTCGTGGCGCCCGTGCAGGGGAGCCCGGAGGACGGTTATCTGCTCGGCATCCAGCCGCTGACCGAGCTCGCGTCGCTCCAGCGAACCGGCGCGCTCGTGGTCCTCGGCGTGGCGTTCGTGTCGCTCATCGTCGCGTGGCTCGTCGGCGGCATGGTCGCGCGTCGGACCACCGCCCCGCTGGTGCGACTGCGTGGAGGTGCCGAGGCGATCACCGCCGGAGCGTGGGGGCATCAGGTCCCCGTCGACGGGGACGAGGAGGTGGCCGCGCTGGCCGAGTCGTTCAACGCGATGTCCTCCCGGGTCGAGGCTGCCTACAACGCGCAGCGCTCATTCGTCGGCGACGTGTCGCACGAGCTTCGCACGCCCATCACGTCGATCCAGGGCTTTGCGGGCGCGCTTCTGGACGGCATGGCGGCAACAGAGGACCAGCGCGAGCGGTACCTGCGGATCATCAAGCAGGAGTCGGCCCGACTGATGGAACTCACCGGGACCATGCTCGAGCTTGCCGACCTCGATTCGGGGCGCGTTGCGATCGCGCGTGAGCCGGTGGACACAACAGCGCTCGCCGAGGCGCTCCACGCACGACATTACGGACCCGCCTCGGACGGCGCGATCACACTCGAGATCGGCGATCTGGGCGCTGAGGCGCGGCCGCTTGCCGACGAGTGGCGCGTGCTGCAGGTGGCGTCCGCGCTCGTGGGAAACGCGCTCGCCTACACGCCGAAAGGCGGGCATGTGCGCGTGAGCGCGGAACTCGCCGAAGGGCAGTGGGAACTGCGTGTGTGCGACTCCGGTCCTGGCGTGCCGGTTGCTGAACGTGAGCGGATCTTCGAGCGCTTCGCCCGGCTCGACGAGAGCCGTACGTCCTCGTCAGGAGGCTTCGGCCTCGGGCTCGCCATCTGCCAACGTCTTGTCGAGGCGATGGGCGGCGCCATACGGGTGCAGGGCTCAGAACTCGGTGGTGCGTGCTTTGTCGTGGCCCTCGAGGCCACGGGAGTGTCGGATGCGTCTTAACGCTAGCTCAACCGAGGCTCCATTGAGCGTCAACGCGTGCGGTCGATAGTGAACATGCAGGTTCGCACGACCAAAGAGCGCATGGCGCTACTATCGATGAGGTGAATGGGATGGTCAGGAATACGACCAAGCTGACGGTGATCGGACTCGTGGCGCTGCTCGTGGTGGCGCTCGCGCTGCCAACGGTGGCGTTCGCGGGCTCCGGCTCCACGGCTGGCTACACCGGCGGACAGACCGCCGGTACGGGCGCCGTCGGTACGGGTGCCGCCGGTACGGGTGCCGCCGGGAGCGACGTACTCCGCTCGCGTGTTGTGGAGGCACTGCAGCGGCGCGCGCAGCGCTTCGAGCAGGCCGCGCAGACCATGGAGCAGCGCCGCGAGCGCATCATGGAGCTCGCAGGCGTCGTGGAGCAGGCCGGCGGCGACGTAGAACCGGTTCGCACCAGGCTCGCGGAGTGCGAGCGCCTGCTCGTTCAGGCGCGCGAGCAGGAGCAGGTCGCAGCTCAGATGTTCCGCAGCGTGCCGGATGCCGGCGATCGGCGCGGTGCCTTCATGCAGGCCAGGATCCAGGCGCGCACCGCCGTGCAGACCATGAACCAGGCGCGGGTCCAGCTGCGCGAGGCCGCGCAGGTGCTCAAGGATATCGCCGACGACCTCGACGAGGATGACGACGCGTGACACGTTGGATCGCGGTGGCCCTCGCCCTCGTTCTCGTGATGGCGACGACGGCCGGATGCGACAAGTCTGACGGCACTGACGAGACGACCTCACGCGAGGCCGTCTCGTCGGCTACGGTCGAGACCACGGCAGCCGCGTTGCCGGATGGCGCCAGCGGCGAGACCGGCTCAGCGACGTCCGGCACCACCGGTGTCAGCGGCACCGCCGAGGAGGACGCGCTTCAGGCCGAGCTGGAGGCCATCCAGCGGGAGCTTGATGCCATGGTGCTTCCTGATGACACGGACTTCGGCGCGATCGAAGGAGCGCTGCAGTAGCGGTAGCGGCACGGACGCAGAAGACGAACAGGGGCGCCCCCCATCGGGAGGCGCCCCTGTCTTGCATACGGTTGTTCCTACAGGTACTGCCAGACGTCGTCGATGCCGGCGTCGCTTGCCGGGATGCACTCCTCGATCGTCCGGTCGTAGGTGCCCGTCTCCGGGTTGATGAGGCGGAGGTCGACCGTCTCCGGCTCGGTGAGCCACCGTCCTGCAGCGTCGATGATGCGCTTCACTCGCGGACGCAACAGGTCGTCTTTGTTGACGCGGAAGACGACGGCCGTCGTCTTGTCGTCGAGGGTCACCACAGCACCCATCGGGTAGATGCCGAGCATCGCCACGAGCGCTTTGGTGACGCTCGGATCGTAGGCCTTCGCACGACCCTGCATGAGCACCGCGAGCGCCTTGTCCGGCCGGATCTCGCGCCGGAACGGCCGCCGCGTGGTCATCGCATCGTACGCGTCGCAGAGCGCGACGACCTTCGAGAACAGGTGCTGCTCCTGCGGCGTGGCCGGCGCGGGGTAGCCCTGCAAGTCGTGCCGCTGATGGTGCTCGTACGCCACGACCATCGGCATCTGGTCCACGAGCTGGATGCGCTTCAGCAAGTCGGCACCCTCGGTGGTGTGGCTCTTCACGATCTGCCACTCATCCGCAGTAAGGGGGCCCTCCTTGTTGAGGATCTCCTCCGGGATACGCACCTTGCCGAGGTCGTACAGTAGCGCCGAGAGGCCGAGCGACTTCAGCGTCTCGCTGTCCAGGCCGAGGGAGGCGCCAAGCGAGATCGACAGAATGCAGACGTTGAGCGAGTGGTTGAGCGTGTAGTCGTCGTGGCTCTTGATGGCCGTCAGCCCCAGGATGGCGGCGGGGTCCTTGAAGAGCGTGTCGAGCAGGGCGCTCACCATGTGCTGCAGCGGCTCGATCTCGAAGACCTTACCCAGCTTGGCCTGGGTCTCCACATCGCGCATGAGCCCGACGCCCTGGTCGTACGACTCGCGTCCGTGCGCCTTGTTCTCCCGCTCTTCGGCCTCACGCACTGCGTCGTCGAGGTCGGTCGTCTCGGCTACGGCAACATTGGACGCGCCGAGGTTCGCGAGGAAGGCGCGCGCCTGGTCGATCGACGTGATGTCGGTGGCGTTGATCATGGCCGCGATCGCCGAGGCGTCGGTCGGCGTGAAGCCGAAGGACAGCGTGAGCGCGGAGACGCCGCGCGCGAGAAGGTCCTCGATGAGCTTGCGGTAGGTGACGCTCTCCTCGGGAAGCACCTGGTTCTCGATGAACAGCGTCGCCTTGTAGACGTTGACGGTCACGTCTTCGAAGCCGAGTTCCATGACGGCGGACACGGCGTCGGCGAACTCCTGCATCGACTGGACCACGAGCGGGTGGCTGGCAGGGTAGAGTGCGGCGTTGTTCTGCGCCACGGCCAGGGCGCGCGCCACACTTCGTGCCGCATCCAGCCGCTTCGCCGTCGCAAAGGGCGCGCGGGCGGCCGGTCCTGCGAGGGTGGCGAGCTCCTCGGCAGTCTCCAGTCTATCCTCATTGGCGGGGTTGTCGGTCACTCCAGGTCCCCCTTCAGTCACGTCCTTGTGTCATTCGAGCGATTCGAGGACTCGTTGGGCCAGGTAGCGCAGTTCGCGGTTCCTCTTTCCCAGCACGAAGCCCCGCTTTGCCATTCGCTTCAGTGCAGGAACAGCCTGGGGCGACCGCAGCGTCTCCAGGCTCTTAAGTACTTCTTTCTTCAGCTCGTAATTCCTCTCGAACATGCTCACTTCGGCAATCACCTTGAGAAGTGCCGGAACGGCATCGACGTTGCCCGCCCGCCCGATCTCGCGCGCCGCGATCCGTCGCGTCTCGGGGTCCCAGTGCGCAAGCGCCTTGGCAAGCAGCTGCGTGCTCTCCGGGCTTGGGCTCCCGGCGAGCGCCACGATGGCGGCCTCGCGCACGCCCACGTCCAGATGCTCGAGCCCCGAGGCGATCGTGGGCGCGAGCCGACGCGAATGCATCGAGCCGAGTAGGCGCAGGACCGCCGAGGCCGACGCGGCGTCGCCTGAACGCAACACGCGGCCCGCGATCGGCGCCACGCTCTCGATCATCTCGGCTGCGGCGGGCAGCAGGTTCGCGCGCTGCAGTTCGCTCGCGCCGAGGTAGGTCCCGACGAGGGCTTCGGCCCCCGGTGTGCCCGCGTGCGCAAGCAGCGCGCGGGGGGCCTGAGCGGTGGGTTCATCGGCCAGGCGCCGGGTGCAGGTCTCGAGGAGCGCCGGGTCGGCGAGCGCGGAGCGCGCAGCCTGGACGGCCGATGCCAGCCCGGGATCGTCCGCGAGGGTCCGCACGAGTTCGGCCGCCCGGGCGAGCTCATCGAGTGCACCCTGCTGCGCGGCCGGCTTGATCGCCTCGGCGACCGACTTCACGGCGTCCTCGGATGGCCGGTCTGTTGCCATCTGCACGGTGGTGGTGAGTCCGCGGGCCGCAGCCGAGCGGGCCGTCGTCGCCTGGACCAGCGTGGTGATGTGAGCCACGTCCTGCTCGTCGGCAGCGGCGACCTCGTGCACGATGCCGTCCACGTCGGCTTCGGCGGGCACGCCGCGTTCGGCCTCGGTCTGCGGCGATGGCCTGAGAAGCAGCGCCAGCTCGGCGGCGAGCTCCGGTGGGAACTCGATCGCGCCGATGATCTCGCCGGTGTCGGTGCCCCGGCTGTCGGCGGTGAGACGGAGCAGGCGAGCGAGAGCGGCGGGCGGCATGTGGGCCACGACCTCGAGCAGGCCGTCCATTGCCGACTCGGTCACACCAGACGCCATCGCCGAGGACAGCATGCGCTCCCGCGTCTGTTCGTCGAGCAGCATGAGCGCCTCGGCGCACCGGCGCATCGCCAGGTCGCGCGCCGCAGGTTCGAGCCGCTCGATCGCCTCTCCGATGAGGTCGAGAGCGTCGGGGTCGGTGGCGGACTGCTCGATCCACGACTCCACAGCACCCGACAGCTCGCGCGCGATATCCTCGATCGGCGCGGTCGTGAGGTCGAGGCCAAGCAGCCCCTCTTCCGAGGACGCTTTGAGTGAGACCTCGATGACGGCGATGTTCGCAACGCCTGCGCCGAGCAGTGCCGAACGAACCCCGCCGCCCGCCCGCACGGCGTGCGCATCGCTGCCGATGACATCGAGGAAGCTCGCGGATTCGGCTGCGCTCAGACTCGGCGCGATGATGAGCTGACCGATCTGAAGCGCATGGAGCGTCTCGGCGAGCGCGGCGACTTGTGGAAGTCCTTCACCGATGGCGATTTCGCCGACGATGAAGCGGCCGCGGTCCACCCGGAGTTGCAGGGGGCCGGCCATGGTGGCGGCACGCGCTTCGCTTGTGAAGCGCGTGATTGCATCGGTGCGCAGGGGACTCGCCTCGGGGTAGAGGCGCACGGCGTTCATCGCCGCCGCCAGCAGCCGGAGCAGGTCTTCGGCGATCGCGGCGACCCCGCCACGCGTACGATCCACCACCGCTCCTCTCACCCGTGGGGTCCCAACGGGTATATCGGCATTGTCCGATATGCCGGACGGCTGCACACTAGAAGTGGAACGCCCATACTTCCTGCGTACCTATATCCTAATCGCTTCAGACGCAACCAGAAGGGTCTTGTGCCGATTCAAGACGAAAAGCGCTACCGGCGTCTGGTGGAAGACGAGCTGCGCGCCGCCGGATTTGCGGAGCCGCCGGTATCGATGCATGCGGTCGCCGCGCATCTCGGCGTGCCGATTCTCGAGCACGCGCTGCCGCTGTGGTTCACCGCGGCACTCATCTATGAGGACGGCCTGCCCGCGATCCTGCTGAACAGCATTCGGCCGCTCGCGATCAAGCGCGCGGGCCTCGGCCACCTGCTCGGGCACATCCTCGTCGTGATGGACACGCCGGGCGCGCACTACCCGCGTGATGGGGAGCCCGAGCATGGGGCCGCAGACTTCATCGCGGCGGAGTTCGAGACGCCCGAGTTCATGGTGCGCGATCAGGCGCAGAAGTGGTTCAACGACTACCGCTATCTGGCCGGACTCTTCGGCGTGACAGAGCTGCGCATGTTCGAGGCCATGCGCGATCTCGGCATCATCAAGAGCAAAGGCGTGATCTGGGAGTACTGACCGGTGGGTGTCAGCGCTCCTGGTATCATCGAGGCGCAGCTTGCGCGGGAACTGCGGTCGGGAGGTCTTCGGTGCGCACGTCGTATGCCATCGGTGTCGATGTGGGGGGTACGCGGATCGCCGCGGGCCTGATCGAACGCAAGGGTCGCAGCCTGAAAGAGGTTCGCGAGCTGACGCCCCGCGATGCTGGCCCGTTCGCCGTCGTGGACACGATCATCGAGCTCATCGAGGACGTCGCCACCACCGTGCATCCCGGCGAGATCGCCGGGATCGGTGTCGGGCTTCCCGCACAGATCGACTTCCTCAAGCAGACGGTCGAGTTCTGCACGAACCTGCCGCTCGCCGGCGTGGACATGCGCTCGCTGATCATGTCGCGCGTGAAGCACTCGGTCACCATCGATAACGACGGCAACTGCGCCGGCATCGGCGAGAGCCGCTTCGGCGCCGCCAAGGGCGTGCGCGACTTCGTGATGATCACCCTCGGCACGGGCGTGGGTGGCGCGCTCGTCCTCGATGGGGAGCCGTACCGCGGGTCGCGCGGGCTGGGCGGCGAACTGGGTCACATGGTCGTGCAGCTCGACGGGCCGCTGTGTCCGTGCGGCGGCAACGGTCACATCGAGTCGTACCTGGGCCGGCCGGCCATCGCCGCCAAGGGTCGAGAGGCAGCTGCCGAGTACAAGGGCACAGCGATCCGCGATGAGGCGGGCGGCGAGGCGAGTGCGGTGAGCGCCGAGAACGTGATCAACGCGGCGCTCAAGGGCGACGAGATAGCCCGCACCATTCTGCTCGACGCGGGCGAGGTCCTCGGGCAGGCGCTGGTGGGCATCGTGAACCTTCTCAATCCCCGGCTGATCGTTGTGGGCGGCGGCATCGGCGAGTCGTGTGGCTTCCTGGTCGAGCGCGCTGCCGAGGTCATCGGCGAGCACGCGCTCGCGGGACGGCGCGATGTTCGCGTCGTGCAGGCTGAGCTCGGCAACGACGCCGGCGTGCTCGGTGCGGCGGCTCTTGCGTTCGACGAGCACGACTCGAGGGAGGGACTACACCGGTGAGCGTCACCGTCTACCACGCCCCCATGCGCTCGCAGATGAAGCGCAGCATGGTCGGGCGGGCGGGCAGCTTGCTCGCGCGCGCCGGTCTGGCCGACGCGATCGCCCCAGACGACCTCGTGGCGGTGAAGCTGCACTTCGGCGAGCAAGGCAACACCGGTTTCGTCCACCCGATCTACCTTCGCGAGATCGTGAAGCGCATCCGCGAGGCGGGCGGCAAGCCCTTCCTCACCGACGCCAACACGCTCTATCGCGGTCAGCGTGCGAACGCCGTCGACCACCTCGCGTGCGCCATCCATAACGGCTTCTCGTACGCCACCGTGGAGGCGCCGCTCATCATCGCCGACGGCCTCGACGGCCGCGATGCGGTGGACGTTCCGGTGTCCGGCCGCCACTTCGACAGTGTGCGCATCGGCGCCGCGGCGGTTCATGCCGATGCGATGGTGGTCGTGACGCATGTGAAGGGCCATGAGGCCACCGGCTTCGGCGGGGCGCTCAAGAACGTGGGGATGGGGCTCGGCTGCCGTTCGGCCAAGCAGCGGATGCACGCCGACTTCAAGCCTGAGGTCACGGCGGCAACGTGCACCGCATGCGGGCGCTGCGTGAAGTGGTGCCCGGTGAGCGCGATCAGCATCGGGCCGGATCGGGTGGCCGAGGTAGACTATGCGATCTGCTACGGCTGCGGGGAGTGCGTGGCGGCGTGTCCGTACGGGGCGATCGCGACGCAGTGGAAGACCGACGCGTCAATGCTGCAGGAGAAGATCGTCGAGCACGTCGCCGGCGCGCTGGCGGGCAAGGACGGCAAGGTCGTGTACCTCTCGTTCGTGACCGCAGTCTCGCCCGACTGCGACTGCTGGAGCTTCTCGGACGCGCCGATCGTGCCCGACCTCGGCGTGCTCGCCTCCACCGACATCGTGGCGATCGAGCAAGCTGCCTACGACCTCGTCACGCAGGCCGCAGGTCTGGCCGGGTCGCTTGGTGAAGGCATGGGCAGCGGCGAGGACAAGTTCACGGCGATCACGGGTGTGGACGGCACGCGCGCCATCGCGTATGCCGAGGAGATGGGTTTGGGTACACGGCACTACGAGTTGGTGACGGTCGACTAGGCGGCTCGTGCCGCCGCCCGGACAGGAGCTCTCAGTGGACTACTTCGGGATCCTCAAGAAGGCGTGGAACATCACCTGGAAATACAAGATGCTCTGGGTGCTCGGCTTGTTCGCCGGCGCGGGATCAAGCGGCGGCAACAGCTCGACCAACAGCTACCAGCAGGGCAGCGGTGACGCCTCGAGCGCCAGCATGGATCAGTTCGGGCGGTGGGTGACCGACAACGTCGTGCTGGTGGCGATCATCTTTGGCGTGCTCGTGGTGATCGGCCTCGTGTTCTGGGTGCTCTCGATCGCCGCGCAGGGTGGCCTCATCCATGGCGCGAACGAGGCTGCTGAGGGTCGCACGCCGTCACTCCGCAACTGCTGGGGCGTCGGGTTCGGCAAGTGGGGTCGCACCTTCATGATCTACCTCATGACCGCACTCCCGATCATCGCCGTGGTGGCGGTCATGACGGTGCTCTTCATCGGCGTGATCGGTGGCGGCGCTGCTGCGGGCGATGAGGCGGCAGGTCTGGCCGCGGTCGGCGGCATCTGTCTCCTGCTCCCGCTCATGGGATTCATCATCCTGGTCCTCGGCGTCATCTTGAGCATTGTGATCCAGCTCGCACTTCGGTACGGGGTGCTGGACGACGTTACCTTCGGCCAGGCGATCAAGCGCGGCTGGAACGACCTGTGGGCCAAGCGAGGGGCGTTCGTCATGTTCCTCGTGATGATCCTCCCCGGCATCGCGTACGGCTTCGCCACGCTGATCGTGCTGATCCCATTCGCGCTCCCGGCGGTGGCGGCGTTCATGGCCGGGCAGTACATCATCGGCGTCGCGCTCTTCGTGCTGATGATCCTGGTGCTGATGGTGCCGGGTGCCATCTACGGTACGTTCGTTTCGAGCGCGTGGACGATCTTCTTCCGACAGATGACCGGTCGTGAGCCCAAGACGGCCTCCGTTCCTGCCACGCCGCCGTCCTATATCCCGCCGCCCGCTCCGTTCGCGGCGTCCGATGCGCCCGTGCCGCCGGCTGCGGAGGCCTCTGCCCCTGTCGCCGAGGCGCCCATCGTGGACGTCGAGCCCGCGCCCGTGACCACCTGGGCAGCGGATGCAGCACCCGAACCGATCGCCGCGGAAGCGCCGCCGCTCGTGGCGGCCCCCGAGCCGCCGTCTCCCTCGGCCGGCTTCGCGGTGCCCGAGAGCGCAGACGTTCCCGCCACCGAGGCCCCACCCGCTGACGAGGTGCCGCCTGCCGATGCCTGAGACCGCTGGCGTCTTGCTCGTGTGCGCCACGCCCATCGGCAATCTGGGCGATGTGACGTTGCGCGTGCTGGACGCCCTGCGGACGGCCGACATCATCCAGGCGGAGGACACGCGCGTCACGCGCAAGTTGCTTTCGCGCTATGAGATCCACACCCCGCTCGAGCCGTACCACGAGCACAACCGGGCGGTTCGCACGCCCGAGCTGGTGGCGCGCCTCGAGCGGGGTGAGCGCATCGCGCTCGTCTCGGACGCCGGCACTCCGGGCATCTCGGACCCTGGCGAGCATCTCGTTGACGCGTGCCTCGAGGCGGGCGTGCGCGTGGAGGTGCTGCCGGGCGCCTCGGCGATCGTGACCGCGCTCGTGGCAAGCGGGCTGCCCACGCATGCGTTCTACTTCGGCGGCTTCCTGCCGCGCAAGGCGGGGGAGCGCGGGAAGGCTCTTGCGGCACTCGCGACACTCGACGCCACCCTCGTCTTCTACGAGTCGCCGGGCCGCACGGCTGCCACACTCGCGTCGCTCGCCGAGGCGTTCGGTGGCCGCCAGGCCGCGCTCGCACGCGAGCTCACCAAGCTCCACGAGGAAGTCGCGCGTGCCGAGGTGGGGGAGCTGGCGAAGCGTTTCGCCGAGCGGGTGCTGAAAGGCGAAGTCGTGCTGCTGGTGGGGCCGCCGATTGCTCAGGAGCAGTTGACGCTCGATGAGGATGCGATCCGTGAGCGGCTCCAGGCGCTGCATGCCGAAGGTGTTTCCAGGCGCGACGCGGTACGGGAAGTCGCCTCGGAACTCGGCCTGCCCCGCAACGACGTGTACCGGGTGTCGCTCGGGGAGTAGCTCGGCCAGAGCGAGCGCCTACCGCCGCCGGTAGACGTCTGCCCGGTGATCGATGCGCACGACGTGCACAGCAGCGCCGTCCGCAATTCGATAGATCACCCGGTACGCGCCCCTACGAGCACTGAGGTAGCCCTCGAGCTCAAGGCTCAGGCGCTTACCCACACGCTCGGGATTCTCGAGCAGCGGCCCTGTGATGAATTCGACGACCGCTGCCGCGGCGAACTCGGGCAGTCTCGCCAGCGCTCGTTCGGCGGATGCAGCGAGTCGAAGCTCATAGGCCGACACGGCCTACTCCTTCGTGAGGTACTTCGCGCGGAGCTCGGCAGCGGTGAGGAACTCGCCTCGGCCGATCTCGCCTTCGGCAGCGCGGATGCCCTCCATAGCGCCGGGCGCGGACAGTATGCCCAGGGTCTCCTCGATGCTTTCGAGGTCGGCGGGGCTCACGATCACCGCGACGGGGCGGCCATGCCGGGTGATGACCACGCGCTCGTGCTGACTCTCGACGAGATCGACGATCTCGGAGAGGTGAGCTTTGACATCAGCAAGTGAGCGGGTCTCAGACATGACCAGAATTATAGTCACGCGCGGGCGGCAGTTCAAGCGCTTTCGCGGGGGCCCTGGTGCCACCTGGGAGCAATGCGAGGGTGCGGTCCGGGTGTCTTCTGCGGAGTCACTCCGCAGCCGGGGGAGGCGGTGAGGACGCATGCCGTCCGGACCGCCGAGGGCCCCCGGCGAGGACTACGCAGCAGGAGACACCCGGAGTGCGCCCTACTTCCGCTTGATCTCCGCGATGCACCCGGCGCACACCGGCCGGTCCTTGACCTTGCGCACGTCCTCTTCGCTGCCACAGATCACGCACGATTCGCGGTACTTCTCGAGGACGATCTTCTCGCCGTCGACCGATATCGAGATCGGGTCCTTCACGTGGATGCCGAGCGTGCGCCTGAGCTCCATCGGGATGACGATGCGGCCGAGGTCGTCCACGCGGCGGACGATGCCCGTGTCGTTCATGTGCTCATCTCCTCGGAAAGCGGCTGGTGCCGCATGGTGCGCTATCATGGCAACGCCGAAGCGTGCGCATCGCTTCCATAAATACCCATCCTGAAGACGAGGTAATCACCGGTGAGCAAGGCCCCGTTCTACGTCACCACTCCCATCTACTACGTGAACGCCGAACCGCACCTTGGCACGGCGTACACGACCATCGCAGCCGACGCCATCGCGCGGTACCGGCGCATGACCGGCAACGACGTGCGCTTCCTCACCGGTCTCGACGAGCACGGGCAGAAGATCGCGCAGGCTGCAGAAGAGCACGACATGGACCCCCAGGCGTGGGTGGACTCGATCGCACCCAAGTTCCAGGAAGCCTGGGCCATGCTCGGCATCACCTACGACGACTTCATCCGCACCACAGAAGAGCGTCACAAGCGCGGTGTGGCTGCGTTCTGGACGAAGCTTCACGACGAGGGTTGGCTCTACCAGGGCCACTACGAGGGCTGGTACTGCGTGCCCGACGAGACCTTCTGGACCGAGGAGCAACTCGAGGACGGCAAATGCCCGCAGTGCGGCCGCGACGTGCAGCAGATCCGCGAGGACAACTGGTTCTTCAAGCTCTCCGAATTCGGCGATCGGCTGCTCGAGTTCTACGCCGCCAATCCCGAGTTCGTGCAGCCCGACACACGCCGCAACGAGGTCGTCTCCTTCGTGACCGGCGGCCTCAAGGATCTCTCGATCTCGCGCACCAACTTCACCTGGGGTGTGCCGCTCCCGTTCGCCGATGGCCATGTCACCTACGTGTGGATCGACGCGCTGCTGAACTACATCACCGCACTCGGCTACGGGAGCGACGACCCTGCCGACGCGGAGCGCTTTGCGCGCTACTGGCCGGCCGACTACCACTTTGTGGGCAAGGACATCATCCGGTTCCACTGCGTGATCTGGCCGGCGATGCTCATGGCGGCCGGCATCGCGCCGCCCAAGAGCGTCTTCGCGCACGGATTCCTGCTCACCAAGGGCGAGAAGATGAGCAAGTCCAAAGGCAACGCGCAGACGCCGGCCTCACTCGTGGAGCGCTTCGGCGTGGACGCGTACCGCTACTACTTCCTGCGCGACGTGGCGTTCGGCCACGACGGGTCGATCTCGATGGAGGCGATGGTCCAGCGCTACAACGGTGACCTCGCCAACGACTGGGGCAACCTGTGTTCGCGCCTGTTCAACATGACCGAGAAGTACTTCGAGGGCCTCGCGCCAGCCGCACCCGACCTGGAGAACGAGACCGACGAGGACGAGACCATGCGTGCCATCGCCGGCTCGCTTCCCGAGACCTACGAGGACCACATGCGGCGCCTCGACTACTCGGCGGCGCTCGAGAGCGCCTGGGAGCTCATCAAGTACGCGAACCGCTACATCGAGAACGCCGCGCCGTGGACGCTCGCCAAGGAGGGCGACACCGCGCGCCTTGGTGCCGTGCTCTACAACGCGCTCGAGGCCGTGCGCATTGCCGCGCTCTTCACCGCGCCGGTGATGCCCAACACCTCGGCCGATGTGTGGCGCCGTCTCGGACTCGGCGACATCACGCGGGTCACCGACGTCCTTGCTGCTGCCGAGTGGGGCGGCCTGCCCGCGAGATCGCCCGTTACCAAGGGCGAGGCGCTGTTTCCGCGCATCTACCAGGACGAGTAGGCGCACCCGCGCCGGAGGGACGCATGGTCGAAACGCTGCCCACACTTCCGGACCTCGGCGTGCCGAGCGTGGACGCGCACGCGCATCTCGACATGCTCGAAGACCCCGTAGCCGCGCTCGTGCGGGCGGCCCAGGCCGGCATCGCGCTCGTGGCCACCGTTGTCGACCTCTCGGAGAGCCCCGAGACCACGCTGGACGGCCTCAGCGGCTGGCTCACCTCCGCGAGCGAGCTGCTGGCGCCTGAGGGACTCCAGACGCCCGAGGTGCGCCTGATCGCGGGCTGGCACCCGCACAACGCCAAGGAAGGCGACGAGGCGATGTTCACGCGCCTGCGCGAACTGGCGAGCGATTCGCGCGTAGGTGCCTTCGGCGAGCTGGGTCTCGACTTCCACTACGACCACTCGCCGCGCGACGACCAGCGCGCGTGGTTCCGGCGGCACCTCGAGCTTGCGCACGAAGTGGGCCTGCCCGTGGAGATCCACCTGCGCGAGGCGCACGACGAGGGGCTCGCGCTCCTCGCCGAGGTGGGCGCCCCGTCCGCCGGCTGCGTGATCCACTGTTTCACCGAGGGCCCGGAGCTCGCCGAGCGCTTCCTGGAGCTCGGCTGCTTCATCTCCTTCGCCGGCCCCGTGACCTTCAAGAAGGCCGACGCGCTCCGCGAGGCCGCACGTATCGTGCCGCTCACGCGGCTGCTCGTGGAGACCGACTGCCCGTTCCTCGCGCCCGACCCGTACCGTGGGCGTCGCAACGAGCCCGCATTCGCAGTGCTCAACGCGGCCGCCGTGGCTGCCGCCAAGGGCATCGAGCCCGCCGAGGTGGCCAACGCCGCCCTCGCCAACGCACGCGCGCTCTTCGCGCGGGAGCACCTGCGATGAGCCGCGCGCCGGTCGTCCTCGGCATAGCGGGCAGCCCCCGCCGCCACGGCAACAGCGACCGGCTGCTCGCCGCCGCGCTCGACGGTGCTCGCGAGGCGGGTGCCGAGGTCCGCACGCTTGTGGCTGCCGAGGCCGCGCTCAAGCACTGCCTCGGCTGCAACGCGTGTTCGCTCACGGGCGAGTGCATCCAGCACGACGGGGGACCGGCGGTCTACGAGGCGATCGACGCCGCTGATGCCATCATCGTTGCGAGCCCGGTCTACTTCGCGGGCGTGCCGGGGGTGCTCAAGGCGCTTCTCGATCGCATGCAGCCGTACTGGGCGCGCACGTACGTCCTCAAGCGACCGCGGCCGGAGCGACGGCCGGGTGCGATCCTGATCGCGCGTGGCGGCGGCGACCCGTACGGGGCCGAGCACGCCGAGGCCAGCGTGCGCAGCGTGCTTGCGGTGCTCGACATCGATGTTCTCGGTGTCGTGCGCGCTGTCGGTGTGGACGAACCGGGCGACGTCGAGGCCCATCCCGGGTCGATTGCGGAAGCCCGCTCGCTTGGCGCGCAGGTGGCGGTTGAGGCTGCGCGGCGCATCCGCCAGCGATAGCACCGTCCGTCCTCACATCGTCGGTGGGTCGTGGCCGGACAACGCCGCTCGTCGGTTTCAAGCGGCGTTCGCGTGGTCCGCGACCCCTCGTTGGGCTATACTTCGACGGTCGCACTCTGACACCGAACGGTAACCAGTCGAGAGGCTGCTATGCGTAAGCCGGTGCATCCGGCCCGCCACTTGAGGACCTCGCACATCGTCGTACTCGTCGTCGCAGCACTCGTCATACCACTCACCGTATCCGGACTCATGTGGGCCAAGAAGGGCGTGACAGTCGTCGTTGACGGCAAGACCGCCTATCACACCACCGAAGCCGAGACCGTCTCTGAGGTCCTCGAGGAGGTCGACATCGTCCTCGATGAGGGCGATATCGTGAGCCCGGTCCCGGAGACGCACGTGATCGACGGCACCGAGATCGTCGTTCGCCAGGCGGTTCCGGTGACGATCGAGTGCAACGGCGCCACGATCGAGGTGTCCGTCATCGGCTGCACGGTCGCCGACGCGCTTGTCACTGCGGGCATCGACCCGTCGATCGGCGTGCACGTCACACCTTCGGTGGAAGCCGAGCTCTCCGAGGACATGACGATCACCGCTACCGACGTCTTCACGCGCATCGTGCGCGAGGACGGCGAAATCCCGTGTGAGACGGTCATTGAAGAGGACCCGACGCTGCTTGCGGGCAAGACCCGCGTGGCGCAGGAGGGCGCTCCCGGTTCAGGCATCCGCGTGTGGGAGGTCCTCATGGTGGGTTCCGCCGAGACCACCCGCACCCTCAAGGCGGAGGAAGTCCTCGTGGCATCCGTGCCCAAAGTCATCAAGGTCGGCACGCGCGTGCCGACCGCGCGTGGGAGCACGTATCTGCGCCCTGGCGCCGATCCCAAGGCCGGGGCCCCTGCATCCGGGACTACGCTCGAAGTGACCGCCACCGCGTACACGCCGTGGGATGCCGGCTGCGGCGGCATCAACGTGATCGAGCGCAAGCTCAAGTCGTACAAGATCCCCGAGAACTGGGGCATCGTGGCCGTCGATCCCTCGGTCATCCCGCTCGGCACAAAGCTCTACGTGCCCGGCTACGGCTACGCGATTGCGGCCGACACCGGAGGCGCCATCAAGGGCGCCAAGATCGACGTCTGCTACTGGACCGGTGGCGAGACGCCAGCCCGGTCCGCCTCGCGCATATGGGGCCGCCGCTCGGTGACCATCACGATCGTCGAGTAGTCCAGGCCGACATGCCTCACTCCCGCCTGGCCAGTCCCTCGGCTACCATCGGCGTGCTCAAGCGCCACGGGCTCTACACCCGCAAGTCGCTCGGGCAGCACTTTCTCATCGACGACAACATCGTGGGGCGCATCATCGAGTCCGCTGCAATCGAGCCGGGCGAGCCTGTGCTCGAGATCGGACCAGGGATCGGCACGCTCACCGATGCGCTATTGACGGCTGGTGCCAACGTTGTGGCGGTCGAGTACGACACCCGGCTGGTGCCCGTGCTGGCCGAGTTGGAGGCGCACTCCGGCTCGCTCTCGGTCGTGCATGCCGATGCCGTGACGGTGCCCACCAACCGGCTTGTGACGCCCGCAGGAGCAGTCCGGGCGCTTGTGGCGAACCTCCCGTACGCCGTCGCGGCCACGGTCGTGTTGCGGTTCTTGGAGGAGCTGCCCGCGCTCGAGCGTGCGGTCGTGATGGTTCAGGCAGAGGTCGCCGAGCGCATGGCGGCCGACCCGGGGAGCAAGTCGTACGGCGCCTACACCGTCAAGCTCGCACTCCGAGCCACCGCCGGCGCGCGATTCACCGTGCCCCGCTCGTGTTTTCTGCCGCCGCCGCGCGTGGACTCCGCGGTCATCCGGCTCGATCGTGCCGAGCGAGGACTACCTGTGAGACTCCTCACGTCGGCGGCGCGGGCCGCAGATGCCGCGTTCACGCAGCGTCGCAAGACGCTCCGCAACTCGCTGGCAGCGGGTCTTGGCCTCGCGGTGTCAGAGGCGTCGGCCATGCTCGAAGAGGCGGGAATCGACGGCTCGCTGCGTGCCGAGAATCTTGAGGTCGAACAGTACATCGAGCTCGGGAGAGTGCTGCAAAGCCGCAGCTCATAGTTTGTAATCCAGGTCCATTTTCTGTATACTAACGCTCTTCGAGGAGGATGATGCATGGACACCATGAATCAAGTTCAGGTCGTCGGGCGTATTCGTTCCGATCTCGAGTCCATGATGGGCTCGCGCATGAAGCTCAAGGCGAATATGGGTCGCTCGAAGGTCCTGGAGCGGGAAGGCGTTCTCGAGCAGACGCACCCGAGCCTGTTCGTTCTCAAGATTGATGAGAAGCGTGGCCGCACTACACGCGTGTCCTACAGCTATGTGGATATCCTCACCGGAACGGTGGAATTGACCCACTGCGAGACGGGCGAGTGTATCTTCCCGTGGCTCAACTAGCCGAAAGCCGGCACTGACACGTAACACCGCACGCGGGGCCCTGTGCCCCGCGTGTCGCATATCTCGGGGGGTCCACGACATCCATGGCACTTCGCATCGCCGCTCCGGCCAAGATCAACCTGCACCTCGCCGTCGGTCAGCTCGCGCCGGACGGCTATCACCCCGTAGACACGGTGCTCCAGACGCTTGCGTTCGGCGACACGGTTTCCATCACGCTCGGGGGCACGGGTTTCACATGCACGCCGGACCTGGGCCTGGCGGCTGACGAGAATCTCGCGTGGCGCGCGGCCCGTGCGATGGCCGAGGAGTTCGGCCACCCGCTCGACATGGCGATCGCGGTCGAAAAGCGGGTGCCTGCGGGCGCCGGGCTCGGCGGCGCGAGCGCGGATGCTGCTGCTGTCCTCGTCGGGCTGGCGACACTATGGGGCGCTGAGGCTGGGGATCGCAGGCTCGTCGACATCGCCCGCTCGCTGGGTGCGGATGTGCCGTTCTTCCTCGAGGGCGGCGCGGCGCTCTTCACCGGACGCGGTGACGTGCTCGCCCGTCGCCTCCGCGCACTCGAGGCCCCCATCGTGCTCGTCAAGCCTGATACAGGCGTGCCCACGGGCGCTGCGTACGCGGCGTTCGACGCGCTCGGCATTACGGCCCCGGTGTCGGCTGATTCGCTCATCGAGGCGCTCGAAGCGGATGACGTTCGAGGCGCGGCGAGCCTTCTCTACAACGCGATGACGCCCGCGTCCGTGGGTCTGGTGCCTGACGTCGCCGAAGCGCTCGCGCACGTTGCTGGCAGCGCCGGCGTCTTCGGAGCGGCGATGGCTGGCAGCGGCTCGGCCGTCTTCGGCATCTGCGCAAGCACCGCCTCGGCCGAGGACTGCGCTGCCGCAGCACGCGCCGCGGGGCTGTGGGCTGTCTCCACCCGCACTCAGCCGGAGGGCTGCGTGGTTGAAGCATTCTGAATGGCCTTGCTGGCAGGGAAGCCTGCTCTTCTGTCGAACAACGGGACAATGGGGCAGTGCAAAGCATGGGGGCATGCATGGACATAACAAAGGTCACTCTCCGTCCGGTCGCGATGAACAAGGTCTGCGCGATCGCGAGCATCGTCATCGATGACGTGTTCGTGATCCATGACCTGCGCGTGGTGAACGGTGACAAGGGCCTCTTCGTGGCGATGCCGTCTCGCAAGTTGCCGAGCGGCGAGTTCCGCGATATCTGCCATCCCATCAATTCCGACGCGCGGCAGCAGATCCAGGACGCCGTGCTCACCGAGTTCGAGTCCGAGGGTGGGATCGGCGCGTTCGAGGCCGCGGCCGCCGCACTCGCGGTATAGGGCACAGCCACCTTCCAGACGCCCGGGGGACCCGTGCCCCTGTGGTATACTCCCTGCGCTCGTGAAGCGACGCTTGAAGGTCGTTTCACCGGGGCGTTGGGGCGTAGCCAAGCGGCAAGGCAGCGGACTTTGGATCCGCCATCCGTAGGTTCGAATCCTACCGCCCCAGCCACTGCAATCAGACGGGAACCACGTCCGTACGACGAAGGGATTCCGATGAGCACGACTGCCCTCATTCTCGCTGCGGGCGAGGGCACTCGCATGAAGTCCGCACTCCCGAAGGTGGCGCACGAGGTGCTTGGCGTGCCTATGGTGCGCCACGTTGTGGATGCGGTTCGCGCGGCTGGCGTGGAGCGCGTCGCGGTGGTGACCGGGCACGGAGCCGAGGTCGTCGAGTCGCTGCTGTCCGGCGCCGGCGTTGAGTTCGTGCGCCAGGACGTCCAGCACGGGACGGGACACGCGGTCCTGTGCGCCGAGCCGCTGCTGGGCGCCACCGAGGGCTCGCTCCTCGTGCTGGCGGGCGACTGTCCGCTCTTCACGCCCGAGACGCTCGCGGTGCTCATCGCCGAGCGCGAACGTGCCGGTGCCGCAGCTGTTGTGCTCACGACGCGTCTGGCGGATCCGTCAGGATACGGACGCATCATTCGCGGCGGTCTGGGCGGCGTCACTCGCATCGTCGAGGACCGCGACCTCACGCCTGAGCAGCGCGCCATCACGGAGATCAACACGAGCACCTACTGCTTCGACGCGCAGTCGCTCTTCGGCCACCTGCGGCAGCTCGAGAGCAGCAACGCGCAGGGCGAGTACTACCTCACGGACATGATCGCTGTGCTTCGCGCCGAGGGGCTGGAGGTCGCGGCTGTCGAAGCACCGGAAGCGACCGAGACGCTGGGCATCAACACACGCGTGCAGCTTGCCGAGGCAGGCCGGGTGCTCCAGCACCGTATCAACGAGCGGCACATGCTTGCGGGCGTGACGATGACCGATCCCGATCTCGTGTGGATCGGGCCACGCGTGCGGCTTGGCCGAGACGTGATGATCGAGCCGATGACGCGCCTGATGGGCGAGACGGTCATCGGCGACGGGTGCGTCCTCGGCCCGGATGCGCGAATCGCCGATTCGACCATTGGCGCATGCTGCACCATCGACTCCTCGATCGTGCTCGGTTGCACGCTCGGTGACCGCGTGAGCGTCGGTCCGCGTGCCTACCTGCGGCCGGGCACCGTGATGGCCGATGACTCGAAGGCCGGCACCAGCGTCGAGATCAAGAACTCGCGCATCGGCGAGGGCTCCAAAGTCCCGCATCTGTCCTACATCGGCGATGCCGAGGTAGGCCGTGGGGTCAACATCGGTGCGGGTACGATAACCTGTAACTACGACGGCGCGAACAAGCACCGGACCGTGATCGGCGATGGCGCCTTCATCGGTTCGGACACCATGCTGGTGGCGCCTGTGGAAATCGGGGAGGGCGCGTTCACGGGCGCGGGCAGCGCCATCGCGCACGACGTACCGGCCCGCGCGCTGGCTGTGGAGCGTACGGAGCAGCGCACGATCGAGGAGTGGATGGCGCGCAAGCGCGAGAGCACGCAGGGCGACGGGTAAGGAGCGGCGGGCACGATGATCTCCACATCAGGCAAGCGCATGGCGGTCTTTTCCGGTACGCACAACCACGAGTTGTCGGAGGATATCGCCCGGCATCTCGGCGTCGAGCTGGGGAACATCAAGATCTCCAAGTTCGCCAACGGCGAGATCTACGTGCGTTATCTCGAGAGCGTGCGCGGCGCGGATATCTTCCTGGTGCAGTCGATGTGTCAGCCGGTGAACGCCGCGCTCATGGAGCTGCTCATCATGATCGATGCAGCCAAGCGCGCGAGTGCCCGCTGCATCACCGCGGTCATCCCGCACTACGCCTACGCCCGTCAGGACAAGAAGTCGGCTGCGCGCGAGCCCATCACGGCGAAGCTGGTCGCCGACCTGCTCACCGTTGCGGGGGCCGAGCGCGTGATCGCGATGGACCTGCACCAGGGGCAGATCCAGGGCTTCTTCAACCAGCCGGTGAACCACCTGACCGCGCTACCGATCCTCGCCGACTACTTCGAAGCGCTGAACCTCGACGACCTCGTGGTCGTTTCGCCAGACGTCGGCCGGGTGAAGGCCGCCAAGAAGATGGCCGACATGCTCGGTGCGGGCCTCGCAATCCTGCACAAGGGACGCCCCGAGCACAACATCGCCGAGATCACGCACGTCATCGGCGAGGTGGCCGGCAAGAATTGCATCGTGGCCGACGACATGATCGACACCGCCGGCTCGGTGACCGAAGGCGCCAAGGCGCTTATCCAGAAGGGGGCCGCCAGGGTCTGGGTCACCGCGACCCACGGTCTGTTCTCGCCGCCGGCCTTCGAGCGGATCGAGACGGCGCCGATCGAAGAGGTCGTCATCACCAATACGTTGCCCATTCCGGAGGACCGGCTCCACGGCAAGATCCGCGTGCTGTCGGTCGCACCGTTGTTCGCCCGCGCCATCCAGAACGTGTACAACGACGACTCGGTCTCCGAGCTGTTCGATCCTGATTTCCAGCTCTAAGAGAGCGCCCGGGTAGCGTGTCCACGCCGCCCGCAACCACGGAGGGAGCACCACATGACAAACGAGGTCAAACTAAGCGCCAAGGTCCGTGAGGCTACGGGCAAGACGAGCCACAAGATGGCCGCTGAAGGTCTCATCCCGGCGGTAGTTTACGGGCCCAAGGTCGAGGCGAAGTCGCTTTCGGTCGACCGTCGCGATTTCGAGCACCTGATGCACTACGCTTCGGTGGGCTCCACGCTCGTGGACCTCACCATCGAAGGCGAGGACAAGGTGCTCGACGTCATCATCAAGGAAGTGCGTCACGAGGAGATCAAGGGCGCGGTCCAGCACATCGACTTCTGGGCCGTCGACATGGGTCACACGCTGCAGACCACGGTCGCTATCGACTTCATCGGAAGCGCCGAAGGCGAGCGCGCCGGTGGCGTGGTCATGCATTCACTCCGCGAGCTGAAGATCGAGGCGCGCCCGAAGGACCTGCCCGAGCACGTCGAGGTCGATGTCTCGCCGCTCAACATCGGCGACTCCTTCACGGTGGCCGACCTGGTTGCGCCCAAGGGCGTCACGCTGCTTGACGAGCCTGAGACGGTCATCGCGTCGTGCATGCCGCCGGCGGTTGAGGAAGAGGTCGTTGCCGAGGTTGAAGAGATGGTCGAGGTGCCCGAGGTGGGCAAGGAGTCCGAGGAAGCCGAGGAGTAGACCGCACCCCATGACACGCATCGTGGTGGGGCTCGGAAACCCGGGCGCCGAGTACGTTAACACGCGACATAACGCAGGGTTCATGGTGGTCGATCTGCTGGCCGAGAACCTGCGCGTCAGTTACTGGAAGGACGAGGCCGGCGCCAAAGTCGGCCTCGTCCGTCTTGGCGCAGACGACCTCGTGCTCGTGAAGCCGCAGACGTACATGAACCTCTCGGGCAAGGCTATCGCCAAACTCGCTGCAGCCTACGAGGTCGATCCTGCGGACATCATCATCGTGCATGACGACCTCGATCTCCCCGAGGAGTCGGTGCGGGTCAAGCGCGGGGGCGGCCACGGCGGGCACAACGGACTTCGCTCGCTTTCCGAGTCGCTCGGCACGGGCGACTTCCCGCGGGTGCGCATCGGCATCGGCAGGCCGCCCGGTCGGCAGGATCCGGCCGACTACGTCCTCGAGCCGATGAGTAGGCCGGTGGCCGAACGCCTGGCCGACATGATTCCTCACGCCGCACAGGCCGTGCTGCACGTGCTCGAGCACGGCGTCGATTCGGCCATGCAGGAGTACAACGCGGGATAGGTTCCGCCGCCCTGAGAGGGAATGTCGTTGATCCGGGTCCTGCCCTGGTTGCTGTGTTTGGGTGAGGCGGGGACCTAAGCGGAGTCACTCCACAGCAGGGGGAGGCGGCGAGGAGGCATGTCCTCCGAGGCGCCGAGGGCCCCCTGCGAGGACTACGAAGCGTGGTTCACGCCTCACCCAAAGCGACGACTACTTGAGGTAGGGCATCGGATCGACGGGGGTGCCGTTGATCCTCACTTCGAAGTGCAGGTGCGGCCCGGTGGAGAGTCCCGTGCTGCCGACCTTGCCGATCGCATCTCGGCGCTCGACGGTCTGGCCCTGGCTCACCTTGAGGCTGCCGCTCTGCATGTGTGCGTAGAGCGTGGCCACGCCATTGCCGTGGTCGATGATGATGCAGTTGCCATAGCCGCCCCGGTAGCCCGCATAGATGACCTTGCCATCCGCGGAGGCGACGATCGTGGCGCCGTTTATGTCCTTACCCACGGCTCGTCCACCGATGTCGATGCCGGTGTGGAGTCTCGTGTAGCCGAGGATCGGGTGCACGCGGTAGCCGAACGCCGACCCACCGGTGGGCGTCTGCTCGAAGCCGGGTACGGGGAAGGTCATGATGCCCGCGAAGTAGCCCGACCCGCTACCGTACAGCTCGCTCGCGATCTTCGCCGACTCGGCCTCTTCGGCTTCGGCCATGGCACGCAGCCGCGTGGCGTTCGCTTCGTTCTCGGCGACGAGCGCTTCCTTCTGGTCCTGTGCGGCCTTCTGCTGGCTCACCTTGGACTGCCACTGCGACCGCAGCGTGACCACACGGTTCTGCTCGGCCTCGGCCTCGGCGCGCTTGGCGTCCACGTCGAGCATCACGCGCTCGATCTCCGCCTTGCTCTTCTCGATCGAGATGCGGGTCTTGCGAAGCGTTTCAGCGAGGTCGCTGTTGGACTGCATGACCCGCTGCACCATGGCGGTTCGGGTGAGCAGGTCCTCGATCGTACGCGACTCGAGCAGCAGCTCGAAGTACAGGAAGTCGGAGTTCTTGTACGTGGTCGTGACGCGGTCGGCGAGCAGTGCCTGCTGGCGCTCGTACTCGGCCTGTGTCGCCTCGATCTGCAACTGCTTGGCATCCACCTGTGCGCGCAGCGCGTCCACCTCGGCCTGCAGCCGGGTGGTGCGGTCGGTGGCGATGGCGACGTCGTCGGCGAGGGCATCCACTTCGCCCTGGAGAGACGCGATGGTGGTGTCCAACGCGGCAGCCTCTGCAGCGAGGCGCTCCGCTTCGCTCTGGGCGGCTTCCGCTGCGGCCCGGGCGTCGCGTGCAGCCTTCTCGTGGGCGCGCAGTTCAGCCTCGGTCGCGGCGTTCGCGAAGGGCACCGAGACGAACGTTAGGATGAGGGCGAGCGAAAGTGCGGCTCTGAGGGCGCGAGTACGACGCATGGTATGTATCCTCCGGACGGTCTAGGGAAGCAGGTATTCAATCCCGCCGGAAGGCGCTCCATGTGCGATGTTACCAGCGCAGCAGGGTATACTGCAAACGAAGCCTGGCGTTGGCGCCGGGCGATGTCCGCAACGAGGAGGGGTTAACACATGAGCGATGACTTCCAGAGCACGCCTCCCGCACCGACCACGCCGCCCGTGGCACCAGCAGGGCCAGCGACCGGAGGGGATGCGCCCGACAGCACAGGGAAGTTGCTTGCGACGCTAAGCTACCTGTTCTTCCTCTGGCCCATTCCGGGCATCATTGCCCTTGTGATTGAGCCCCAGAAGAACGACAAGTGGGTGCGGACTCACGCAATCCAGAGCCTTGCGCTTGGTCTGGTCATTCAGGTACTCACGTGGGTGCTCAGTTTCATACTCATCGGTTTCGTGATCTATGTAGCCGGCGTGATCTATGGGATCGTCCTCGCACTCAAGGCGAACAAGGGTGAGTCCTTCGAGATTCCGCTGGTCACCAACCTCGTGAAGCAGTACATCTAGGGCTCAGGGTCGCGCTTCTCATCGACCTTGAGACTCGAGTCATCGGGGGCGGGCACCACGAGTGCCCGCCCCTCGGTGTCTACCGCGTAGAGCGCCGCGCCGTGATCGGTGGCCCACTCCTGGGCCTCGTCGGGTCCCATCACGAACAGCGCGGTCGAGAGGATGTCGGTGTGTACGCCCGCGAGGGTCGCGCTGGCTACGGTGAGCGAGCGGAGTCCTTCGGCCGGTCTGCCGGTCGAGGGGTGCAGGATGTGATGGTAGCGTCGGCCATCGGCTTCGAAGTACCGCTGGTAGTCACCCGAGGTGGAAAGCGCGCCGTCGCCCTCGAACGTGAACGTCGCGACGATCTCGTCCGGGTCGCGTGGGTCCTCGATGCCGATCACCCACGCGCCGCCATCGGGCTTTTCGCCGAAGGTGACCGTGCTGCTACCGGAGCTGATGAGCGCCGCCGTGACGGCGCCGCTCGCCTTGAGCGCTTCGCGCGCCCGGTCCATCGCGAGGCCCTTGGCGGCACCTCCGAGGTCGACGCCTGGTGCGAGCGCTCCGCCTGCGTCGAGGCGGGCATCAGGGTTGTCGCCGCGCATGAACTCCGCCGTGCCGTCGGGGTTGCGTCTGAAGGTGTTGGCGGCCGCTACGGCCAGAACGAGGTCGTCTGCGTCGGGGACGTGCGGCGAGCCCTCGAAGTCGTAGAGCCGCTCGACGCCGAGCAGCGATGGTGAGAAGTCAGCGCCCACGCCGAGAACGATGACCTCGTTGAGTATCGCGTTCGCCTCGGCGGGCAGCACCGTCTGCGTGTACGGGTTCGCATTGAACTGCGAGATAACCGAGGCGGCGTCGTACGCGTCAAGCTGCGCCTCGACGGCGGCCATCGCCACGTAGGCATCCTCGATGGCGGCGGTCACCGCCTCCTCATCCTCGCCGTACGCCGTGACCGTGACGACCGTGCCCAGCGCCTCACGGCTCACCACGACCGGATCGTCGCCTCCGCAGCCGGTCATCACCGAGAGCATTCCGAGCAGCACCAGGACCGTCCCCAACGCGCGAGTGCGCTTCATTGCCTGACCTCCGGTGGCGGGTATACTTGTCCGCACGTGTACGCCGCCACTGAGTGTAGCAAGCCGGAGGACCGATGTTTCCCATCGTGCACACACGTCAGCTTTCCGATGCCGTTTTCGAGATGGGCGTGACTGCACCGGCAATCGCCGCCAAGGCGCGCGCGGGGCAGTTCCTCATCTTGCGCGTGGCCGAGGGCGGGGAGCGCATTCCGCTCACGTTCTCCGACTGGTCCGCCGAAGAAGGCTGGATCCGTTTCATCTTCATGCGCGTGGGCAAGACGACCCACGCACTCTCGCACCTGGGGGCGGGCGATTCGCTCGCCGACGTGGTGGGTCCGCTCGGCGTGCCGACGCACGTGGACGGCGTGGGGCGCGTTGCTGTCATCGGGGGCGGCGTGGGCGCCGCGGTGGCGTACCCGGTTGCCCGCGCGATGTGCGATGCCGGTGCCGAGGTCACGGTGATCCTGGGTGCGCGCAACGCTGATCTGCTCATTCTCGAGGACGAGTTCCGGGCACTGCCCCTGAAGGATCTCGTCATCACCACCGACGATGGCTCGGCGGGCCGCAAGGACCTCGTGACGGCGCCGCTCAAGGAGCTCTGCGCGGCAGGCGCACTCGATCACGCGATGGCGATAGGCCCGGCGATCATGATGAAGTTCTGCGCGGCCACCACACGCGAGTTCGCTGTGCCCATGACCGTCTCCCTCAACCCGATCATGGTCGACGGCACGGGCATGTGCGGCGCGTGCCGCGTCACGGTTGGTGGAGAGACGAAGTTCGGCTGCGTCGATGGTCCCGACTTCGACGGCCACCTCGTGGACTTCGAGGAGCTGATGAGCCGCCAGCGGGTCTACAACGATCTGGAGCGCGAAGCCGACGCCGAGTACTCAAGGCAGTGCTCATGCCACTCCTAGACGACACGACCGGAGCAGAGGGCGCGGCGGAACAGCCGCGTCGCAAGCCGTCGCGGGCACCGCGCACGTCGATGCCCGAGCGCGGGCCCTCCGAGCGCGCACGCGACTTCAAGGAAGTCACGCTCGGCTACACCGAGGAGATGGCGCGCGGTGAGGCCGAGCGCTGCCTGCAGTGCAAGGTGCCGACGTGCATCGAGGGCTGCCCGGTCAACATCGACATCAAGTCGTTCATCGGCCGGATGATCGAGGGCGACTACCCCGCTGCGGTCTCCGTGCTCAAGGAGCGCAATGCGCTGCCTGCCGTCTGCGGGCGCGTGTGCCCCCAGGAGGAGCAGTGCGAGGCGCGCTGCGTGCTTGGCAAGAAGGGCGAGGCGGTGGCCATCGGCCGCCTGGAGCGCTGGCTTGGCGACTACGACCTCACCTGCGAGCTCGACCACCGCTGCGTCCCCGAGGTTGGGGCGCCGAGCGGCAAGCGCGTGGCGGTCGTGGGCTCCGGCCCCGCCGGGCTTGCGTGCGCCGGTGAGCTTCGACGCTTCGGGCACGCGGTCACCGTCCTCGAGTCTCTCCACGCCACCGGCGGCGTGCTCACCTACGGCATCCCCGAGTTCCGACTGCCCAAGCACATCGTGCAGGCTGAGGTGGGGTTGCTCGAGGAGATGGGCGTGGAGATCCGCTGCAATGTAGTCGTGGGTGCCACGTACACACTCGACGAGCTCATGACCGCCGAAGGGTACGATGCGATCTTCGTCGGCAACGGCGCTGGCCTGCCCGTCTTCATGAACATCGCGGGTGAGAACCTGAACGGCGTCTACTCGGCAAACGAGTTCCTCACGCGGGTGAACCTCATGCGCGCCTACGAGTTTCCGAAAGCCGACACGCCCGTCATGCGCGGCCGCAAGGTGGCCGTCGTGGGTGGCGGCAACGTGGCGATGGACTCGGCACGCACCGCCAAGCGCCTCGGCGCCGAGGAGGTCTTCCTCGTGTACCGGCGCACCGAGGATGAGATGCCGGCGCGCAAGGAAGAGGTCCACCATGCGCGCGAGGAGGGCGTGGAGTTCAAGATGCTGTGCTCTCCCGAGGAGATCCTCGGAAACGAGGGCTGGGTCACCGGCCTCACCGCCACGCGGATGGAGCTTGGCGAACCGGATGCGAGCGGACGCCGCGCGCCGGTCTGCGTGATGGACTCGTCGTTCGTCATCGACTGCGACACGGTGATCATGGCGATCGGCACGCGCGCGAACCCGCTGCTCACAGCCACGACGCCCGACCTCGAGGTCACGAAACGCGGCTACATCGTGGCCGACGAGAACGGCGCTACGTCGAAACCGGGCGTCTTCGCCGGCGGCGACATCGTCACGGGTTCAGCCACCGTGATCCTTGCGATGGGGGCTGGCAAGCGTGCCGCTCGCGCCATAGACGAATGGCTCTCGAGAGACGCCGAGTAGTTCCGCACGAGCCGAATAGCCCGACGAGCGGCATCTGCGCTACAATCCGAGCGTAGGGCTGACCGTTCGGCAGATTACCTGACGAACGGCACACGCCGTGGCTTGAGGGCATTCGGAGGTAGCCGTGTCCGATCCCATCAGGGTGCTTGTGGTCGATGACGACGAGTCCATCGTCGATATGATCCGCATGGGGCTCGAGGCCGAGGGCATGAAGGTCACCTCGGCATCAGACGGCGCCGAGGCGCTCGATGCGCTCCACGCCAGCCCCACCGACGTCGTTCTGCTCGACATCATGATGCCGCGCGTGGACGGCTGGATGGCGCTCATGGAGATCCGCAACGATCCCGCGACCGCCGACATCCCCGTCATCATGCTGACCGCCAAGACGCAGGACCTCGCGCGCATCCTCGCGTTCAAGCAGGGCGTGCAGCAGTACGTGACCAAGCCGTTCAATCTCATGGAGATGGTAGCGCGGATCCAGAGCCTCATGCGCGGACGCCCGCGCGCCGGGGCTGTCACGGCCGCCGAAGGCGACTTCCGCAAACTCGCCGTGCGCAAGGGCGGCCGGACCGTGCTGCTCGATCTCGAAGAAGTCGTCTATATCTCGGCGAAGAACAAGTCCACGTACGTGCACACGTACGAGAACCAGTACCTGGTCGACCTCACGCTCTCGGAGCTGGAGGAGCGGCTTTCCGCCGACGCATTCCGGCGCCTTCACCGCAGTTACATGATCAACCTCAACAAGGTGAAGGAGATCGTCCGTGCCGAGGGGGCGTACATGGTGGTCGTGGCCGATCGCGACGAAACCCAGGTGCCCGTGGCGCGCCGCCAGGTGAAATCGTTCCGCGAGGCGGTGGGGATCTAGTGATACGCACACGGCGGGTCGCGGCGGTCCTCGCGCTCGCGATCTTGCTCGCCGCGCTGCCCGGGGCGGCGCATGCGGAGCGGACGATCGCATTGTCGTCGGGAACGTTCGCGTTCACGGTGGACGCCGGCGGCAACGGCGAGGGTGAGGTCATCGTCGGCAACGATGGCGACGAGCCGATGAAGGCGCTTGTCTATGTGAGCGATGTCGAGATCGACGCGGCGGGGGAGCAGACCTTCACGACGCCTCAGCGCGAGGGCGCGAGTCTGATGTCGACCCCGGCCTCGTGGTTCCGCGTCTACATGCCGGCGGACAGCAAAGCGGTGGGCAACACGCCGTATCTTGAGATGGAGCCCGGCGAGAACATCCCTATCAAGTTCGAGTTCACGCCGCCTGCCGGCACCGCCCCGGGCGATCACAACGTGGTGATCTTCTTCGAGATGTTCGAGTTCGCCAATGAGACTGAAGGCTCGGCGGCCGTCATCTCCGGTCGTCTCGGGGCGCGCATCGCGCTTCGGGTGAACGGCACGATCATCGAGAAGGTCACAGTCAAGCCGTTCGAGGTGCCCAAGTTCGTGATCGGAAGGACAGTGCCGTACCAGTTCACCCTCAACAATGAAGGCAACGTCAACGAGACCGTGCTCACGATGGTGAGCCTGCTCGACAGCAGCGAGGCAACGCTCACGGCCTCACAGGTAGCCACCGATACCGCCGTGTTTGCGCAGACGGGCAGACAGTACACGGGTGAGCTCGTGTCGCCGACGGCAAGTTTGGGCCCGCACACGGTCTGGGTGAACACCATCTTCCTGGAGGATGGGGCGACGGTACCGACCGAAGTAGTCGAGAAGCGCACCGTCTGGCTCGTGCCGCTGTGGGCCGTGGTCCTGGTCGCATTCCTGGTGGTCTACTCATTGGGATACCTGGTGTATCGATCCGTGAGGCGGAAGCGTGAACGTCGGGCAGCCAGGGCGGCCCGACACAAGTCGCATCGCGAACGCGAGGCCGAGGCCGAGGAACGGCGGCAGCGTCGCGAGGCGCGGGCGCAGGAGACGGCCGGGCCGACACGAGGCCTCGAGGACTCGCGCGCAGAATCGACCGAGTAGGCGCACCGTGTCGCGAACATGAAGAAGGGAAGAAGGACCCCGCGCGATGCGCGGGGTCCTTCTGTGCGTTGTGCTGCGACTAGTCCTGCGTCACGGTGTAGGTGACGGTCGCGGTGTAGTCTCCCGGGTCGGTGGTCCAGGGCACGTTCACCGTGTACGTGTCGGTATACGTGTTGGCGCCCTTGGCGCCCGAGGCCGGGAAGCCCGCCCGCGATAGTCCCATCAGGGCATCCTGGCCGGCCACTGAGGTGGACGAGGTCCAGCTCTTGTTGGACTGAACCGTTACATCCACGTCCTCGGTGACCGCGGCGGCACCCGGATAGACGTCACCGAACGCGGCCGTCTGCGAGCCGTCCGGGGTGTCGACCGTCAGCGTGAGCTTCGACTTGACGCTCGCCGTGACCTGGACAGGACTTGCGCCGTTCGTTGCCTCGAGATCGCCATCACCGTTCACGGCGCCGGGGTACGGTACGGCGTCCGCGAACGCGGCTCCCACGACACCAAGCACCATGATCGCTGCCAGTGCCAGTACAACTGCCTTCTTCATTGCTTGACCTCCTCTTTGTCCAACGTGCGTGCCATCATGACTGCAGGTTCGATGCCACTATGATGAGCGGTACAAGCGCGCCTTGACGGCCCCTGCGCGTCCGCCGCAGCTCTCCCGCGCTTTCTTCATCGGCAAGCGTGACAAAGAACACAACCCCGACTTTGACGAACGGTTTTCGGCGATGATAGACGGTCATTCCGTGCTTGCGAGCGGCGCCTCCTCACTGCGTCACCGTGTAGACCACGGTCGCCGTCAATGGTATCTCCGGATCGGTGGTCCACAGCGGCGTCAGAACGTAGTCGTCGACATAGCCGGCCGTGCCGGCCGTCTTCGCACCCGTGGCGGTCCCCGATACGAGCAGTCCAAGCTCAGTCCAGCTTCCGCCGACCGTGCGGGCGATGGTGTAGTTTGCTGAGGAGACGACCTGTACGCTGACCTGTCTCGCCGAGGTGGCGACACCCGGATCGATCGTCCCGAAGTCCACGGTCTGCCCCGAACCAGGCGTTGTGATCGTCATGCTGAGATACGGAGCAGCCACGATGCCGTACGTTTCGCCGCTGATGTTGATCGTCTGGTTCGTCGTCCCCTGACGCGTGAACGTCACGGACGGGATGCTGTACGTGCCCGCGGTTGAGGGGTTCACGACATTCCCGAACGCGATGTCGAAGCTGGTCCGCTGGGCGATGGGGGTGCCGAGCACGACCGTGACCGTTCGGTTGTCGGCGGCCACCGTCACCACGTCACCCGCGCCCGGGGAGGTTGCGCCCGAGGCATTGGTGTCGCTCGGGAAGGTCAGTGTGTAGCCGGTCACCGTCTCACCGTTGCCCGTACGGAAGCCGCCGAGATCGTAGGTGGCAGCGTTGTACGTGCCGTTCGGTGTGACCGTGATGGCGAAGTTGCCCCGGGCGGTCACGGCTTCGGCGACCGGGGCTGGCACCAGCGCGACCGCGACGACCGCTGCAAGCAATGCCTGCAACGCGATCCGCCGCCGTGCCGTGCCTGCGCGCAGCATGCTGCCGTTTGCTCCTTCGGATGTGCAACAGGGCACAACTATCCACATCATACATCGGCAAAGAGCAGGCCACCTGTAAGGCACGGGGCTTGTGAACCGACGAACGTGCCCGTGGGCGCGACGAACGCGCTAATTGCGCAGGCTTCCGAGTGGCGCGGGCATGCGCCCGCCGCGCGCGATGAGCTTCGCGCTGCTCCAGGCCGAGACGTCCATCACGGGCGCCGCGCCGAGCAGGCCGCCCCAGCTCGCGTGGTCCCCGGCCTTCTTGCCGGCCACGGGGATCAGCCGCGCTGCGGTCGTCTTGTTGTTGATGACGCCGATCGCGCAGGCGTCCGAGATGATACCGGCGATCGTCTCGGCGGGCGTATCGCCGGGGATCGCGATCATGTCGAGGCCCACCGAGCAGACCGCGGTCATCGCTTCCAGCTTCTCAAGATTGAGTGCGCCGCAGGCGACCGCGCGCACCATGCCTGCGTCCTCGGACACGGGAATGAACGCGCCCGAGAGGCCGCCGATCGATGAGGTGCCCATCGCGCCACCCTTCTTCACGGCGTCGTTCAAGAGCGCGAGCGCAGTGGTGGTACCCGGCGCGCCACAACGCTCGACGCCCATCGCTTCGAGGATGTCGGCTACGCTGTCGCCCTCGGCGGGGGTGGGAGCGAGCGAGAGGTCCACGATGCCCATCGCCACGCCGAGGCGGCGGGCTGCCTCGCGCGCCACGAGCTCGCCCGCACGCGTGATCTTGAAGGAGGTGGCCTTGATGGCCTCGGCCACCGCGGTGAGGTCAGCGGTCTCCGGCATCGCCGCAACGACCGCGCGCACCACGCCCGGGCCCGAGATGCCCACGTTCACCACCACGTCCGCCTCGCCGGCACCATGAACGGCACCGGCCATGAACGGGTTGTCCTCCACCATGTTCGCGAACACCACGAGCTTGGCGCAGCCGATGCTGTCCGCCTCGGCGGTGAGCGCAGCGGTCTCCTTGATGGTGTGCGCCATGCGCGCGATGGCGTCCATGTTGATGCCCGCACGCGTGGAAGCGACGTTCACCGAAGAGCACACGCGCTCGGTGGAGGCGAGCGCAGCGGGGATCGAGCGGATGAGCGCGTCGTCGGCGTGGCCGACGCCCTTTTGCACGAGCGCCGAGAAGCCGCCGATGAAGTCCACGCCCACTGCGGCTGCCGCGCGGTCCATCGCACGGGCCACCGGCGTGAGGTCGTCGCACGCACAGCGGCCGGCCACCGAGGCCACCGGGCTCACCGAGATGCGCTTGTTGCGGATGGGGATGCCGTACTCGCGCTCGATCGCCTCGCACACCGGCACCAGCCGCTCGGCCGCGCGCGTGACGCGCTCGTACAGTCGGCGGCTCATCTCTTCGGCGGTGTCGGCCGAGCACTCGGCGATGGAGATGCCGAGCGTGACCGTGCGGATGTCGAGGTGCTGCTGCTGCACCATGACGAGCGTTTCGGCGATCTCCTCCGGACTGATGCGGAGCATGATGTCCCTCCCGCTACACGCGGTGCATGAAGCGGAAGACGTCCTCCCGCTGCAACGTGATCTGCATGCCGATGCGCTCGGCCACCTCGGCCAGGCGCGCCTGCACGTCGTCGAAGGCATGCGCGTCCTCGTCGACCGTGACGAGCATCGTCATCGAGAAGATGCCGTCGATGATGGTCTGGCTGATGTCCTCGATGTTCACGGTGTTCTCGGCGAGCGCGGTCGCGATGGCGGCAACGATGCCCACCCGGTCTTCGCCGAGGACGGAAAGGACGGCTCTGGTCTTCATGGCTCCCCCGGATCTCAACGCATGGTCACGCGGTATACTCTACCCGCCTTCGCAGGGTCTGTCCGAGGGAGTGTACCGTGACCGTCCCCATCACGCCCATCAAGCTTGGCGATGTGGTGCGCCTCAAGAAGCCGCACCCGTGCGGCACCAATGAGTGGGAGATCACCAAGCTCGGGATGGACATCGGCCTCCGGTGCGTGGGATGCGACCGCAAGGTCCGCCTCGAGCGCTACGAGTTCGACCGGCGGTTCCGGGGCTTCATCACCCGCGAGGGGAGCGGCGGAGGGGCCGGGTAGGATCGGAGGGCCTACGAGCCGCCGGGCTGGGCGAGCTCGCCTTCGGCGGGGATCCGGTTGAACTGCAGGTGCACGTGATCGCCCGCGTTGGCCGTGTAACCCGCGAGCTGGATGTTGATCTTGTCGGACATCATCCGCACGGATGCCAGCTGCGTCACGCCGCCGAGAACGCGGTCGCCAGCCCTCACTTTCACGCCGTCCACGTGGATGAGAACGACGTCCACATCCTCGCGGCCCTCAGGCCGGATGTGGATCTCGTAGTCCTCGTACTTGTCGTACAACAGGTACGGCCGCACGTTGACGACGGTGCCGCTCACCGGTGACCAGACCGGCGTGCCCGGGTTGGCGCCCATGTCCGCAGCCGTGTCGGGTTCCCCCGTGCGATTGCTGCGCCAGAGCCTGAGGACGCACCCCGCCCAAACGTCGTCGTCAGGGTTGTCGCCGCCGTCCACGGGCGGAACCGCGTGCAGCTCCGACGCCAGCACCATGTCGGCGTCGGGGACGAGGGCGGTCATCGGCTGCGCAAGGTCGCCTGAGGCCTGATGGAAGGCCACGGCGGTGAGATCTCCGGGGTCGATCACGAGATGGATCCGCGTGCCGCCCTGTTGGGCGAAGACCGGAGTGGGGTCGCGCTCGGGTTCCTCAGCGCGCACGCTCGCAGCCACGGCCGCGGTTGAGGGTGTCGTCTCGGCTTCCGTTGCCGGACCGTCCCACATGAGCATCCACCCGATCGCGGCGAGGCCGACAATCGTCACGACCACCGTCATCAGGGGGTACGGAGACCGCCTGCGTTGTACGGGCCGGCGCGACCGCACACTGAGGCCGGTGTCGGGCATCGCGCCGCCGACCTGCGCAGCGGGACGTCGGGTGCGGACGCGCGTTCGCCCGGGCGCGGTCCGGCTCACGGGATCACCGCCGCCGAGTCGCCGGATATCTCCACCACGGTGTTGCGCTTGGCGGAGATCGCCTTGAGCCGTTCGAGAATGGTCGCCGCAGCTTGGCCCGTCACGTACTCGGGCCTCCCGTACTGGTCGAGGTACACGGGCGTCACCCGTACCGCGCCGATGCCGCTGGGGCCGATCTCGGCCTCGAGCACGAACGCCTCGCCGGTCTTGCGCGAGTAGTGGTCGAAGACGAAGTCGCCGAGGGAGTAGGCGATGAGCTTCCCGTTGTAGTACTCCACCGCCTGGATGACGTGCGGGTGGTGGGCGAGAACCATGTCGGCACCGGCATCGATCGCCTTGTGCGCATCGGTCACTTGTTCGGCGTTGCAGTCGTCCACGTTCTCGATGCCCCAGTGGAACGAGACGAGCACGTAGTCGTACGTGGCGTCGGCCGCGCGGATGGCTGCCTCCACCTCGGTCATGTTCATGCGGCCCTGCGCGATGCCCGCCCTCGTGTTCGTGGCGACGAAACCGTTCGGCAGGATGTGCGAGAACGCGAGGTAGGCCACTGTCGTGCCGTTCACATCGCGGACGGCGGGCGCCCACGCGGCGGCCTTGTCGGCGCCCGCACCGGAGTGGCCGATGCCGTTCGCGTCGAGGCGGGCGATCGTATCGAGCATGGCGTCGGTCCCGCAGTCGAGCGCGTGGTTGTTCGCGAGCGAGACGAAGTCGATGCCCGCAGCGGCGAGTGCCTCCACCCCGCGAGGGTCGCCCTTAAAGGTGTAGTCCTTGTCGGTGCGGCGTTCACCGAGGTCGGAGAGCGTGCTCTCCAGGTTGCCCACGGTGATATCGGCAGCGGCGAGTTGCGATGCCACCTCGGCAAGCGGCGCGGTGCCGCCTGACTTGTTGATGAGCACCCGCACCTGACGGTCAAAGTGCATGTCGCCCACAGCTGCGACCGTGATGGTCGTGGGGCCCGACGGCGCGGGGGGAACGGTGGCGACGGCGGAGTACGTGGACTCGATCCCTGCGGAGGCGTCGAGCGTGGGGGTCGGCTCGGCAGGTGCCGCGGTCGAGGGGCCGATGTGGCGCACTACGAACCCCGCGGCGGCGGTTGCAGCGAGTACGGCGAACACCGACGCAGCGACGATGATGAGCCGCTTGCGCCTCAGCTGGCGGGCCTCACGGCCTGCCTCGGTTCGATGTGTGGGTCTGGCGGGCATCGCGTCTGTCCGCTCATGGTCGGCCGCCATGCGGAATAAGAGGGTTCTGACGGGGTCGCTGCGTACTATACTGTATGGGTACATCGGCCGTCCCGCCCAGTGGTCAGCCCGGCACACTCGCCGATGTGATGACGTCACTGGCCAGGTCGAACTTCCGAGGGTGGGATCGCGTGGAGAAGCTCGAGAAGATACTGCACGCCGAGGACGCCGCACGCGCAGAGGCCGAGAACGCCCGCGCCACCGCCACAACGATGCTCAGCGAAGCGCGCGCCAAAGCCGCCGAATTGCTGCGCGCGGGCCGGGAGGACCTCCGCGACGCCGTGGCTGCCCGGAGAGAAGCCGTGCTCGAGCAGGCGCGTGCGGACGCCGCCGCGATCGCATCCGACGCCGAGGTCGAGGCCACCACACAGATGGATGCCGCCGAGGGCCGCGCTGATGACGCGACGACGGCCGTTCTTGACGCGCTGAAAGGGATCTAGTGGCCGTTGCGCGCATGCTCAAGGTCACGGTGCTCGCCCATCGTTCAGTGATGGACGACCTCGTGGCCCGCATGCAGCGAGCGGGGGTGCTCGAGATCGAGAGCCAGCCCGCCGAACTCCCGGCTGTTGAGGTCGCTGCCGACGATGAGCGGCTGCGCCGACTCGAGGAATACTTCGCATACGCGACTTTCGTGCGCGACTTTCTCGCGTCCTTCCACACCTCGGACCGCCCCTTCGGCGCATTCGTGTCCGAGAAGATCCATCTGAATACTGCCGAGTACGAGGCGATGCAGGCCGACTCCACGTTCCTGCAGGTCTACCGCGAGTGCGAGGCGATCTCCTCCCAGACCGCCACGCTCGAGCGAGAGCGCGCACGGCTCAAGTCGCTCGCCGACGATCTACTTCCGTGGGAGTCGCTGCACCTGCAGATCTCGCGGTGGAGCGGCACCGAGCATGTGGTGCTTTTCACTGGCATCGTGCCATCGGCCGAAGGTCCGGCCGTACGCCAGGCGCTGCGCGAGGTGACGCCCGACGTGACCGTCGAAGAGCTGCAGTCGGTACGCGGCAGGGCCGCGTGGGTCGTGATGGCGCACTGCTCGACGCTCGACGAGGTACAGGCGGCGCTGGCACTTACGAGCTTCCAGGAGGTTTCGTTCCCCGGGCTCGAGGACTCGCCGGCCGAGGAGCGCGCGATCGCGCTCGCTCGCGTCGAGGAGATCGGCGAGGAGCTGGAGCTGCTCGCCGCGTCGGCATACACGCTCGCCGAAGCACACTACGAGCAATCGGTGGCCCTCGTTGAAGCGGTCGGCTCCGATATCGATGCCGTTCGCGTACGGGAGCACTTCGGCAAGACCGATTGCACCTTCGTGGTGAGCGGCTGGGTGCGGGCGTCGCGGCGAGAGGAGCTTGAGGCGGCACTGGCGCCGCTCGGCACAGAGGTCGACGTCACGCTCCAGGAGCCGGCCGAAGACGACAACCCGCCGGTCGAACTCGACAACCCGCGGTTCATCCGCCCGTTCGAGGTTCTGACCGACCTGTACGGCCTGCCCCGCTACGACGAGATAGACCCCACGCCGCTCCTCGCGCCGTTCTTCCTGGCGTTCTTCGGGATCTGTGTCGGCGATGTCGGCTACGGGCTCATGCTCATCGCGGGTGCCTGGTACATCAAGAACAAGGTCGACGTGGCCCCCGGGGTCAAGCGGTTCATGGACCTGCTGATGGTGGGCGGCGGTGGAGCCATGGTGATGGGCGTGCTGTTCGGCTCATACTTCGCGCTGGACTTCTCTGTGATCCAGAAGTACGCGCCGCCGCTCGCTGCGCTGCGGGTCCTCGATCCGCTCGACCAATTGCCGACGTTCCTCATCATCACCATCGCGCTCGGCATCACACAGGTCACCTTCGGCGTGCTGCTCGCCACATACGATCTCGCACGCCGCGGCGACCGGGCCGCCGCGTTCTTCGACCAGTTCTCCACGGTACTGCTCTTCGTCGCCATCGCCGTGGCGGTAGCAGTCCCCTCGCTCACGCTCCCGGCAATCGTGATCGGCGTTGCCGGGACGGCCGTCTTCAAGGGCCGTGCACTCCAGGCAGCGATGGGTTCGACCGACGTGCCGGTGTGGGACCGGGCGCTCGGGGGTGCGTGGCTTGCGCTGGTAGTAGGTGCGCTCACCGGCTGGGCGTTCGGGCTGAGCCTGCCGCTGGGGTGGGCGGTCCTCGCGCTTACGGTCGTGGGACTCGCCATCTCGAAGACGACGCGGCGCACCCTGGTCGCGTTGCTCGGCGGCCTGTACGCGGTTTACGGGATGTCGGCGTTCATCGGCGACATCCTCTCCTATACCCGGCTGGCAGCGCTCGGTCTGTCCGGCGCGCTGGTCGGCATGGTGTTCAACACCATGGCGGGCATGGTCATTGAGGGTGCCGGAGGGCTGTTCGAAAGCGGCGGCACGGGTATCATCGGCGGCATCGTGGTCGTGGTCCTCGGCTCTCTGGTCTTTGTGGTCGGCCACATCTTCAACGTGGTCATCAACCTGCTCGGCGCGTTCGTACACCCGGCGCGTCTGCAGTTCGTCGAGTTCTTCAGCAAGTTCTACCAGGGCGGGGGGCGGATCCACCGCCCGTTCGCGAAGAGGACGAAGTCACTCGTGTTGCATGCCGGCGAAGCCCGGCAGAAAGGAGCGGGATCGTGAGCGATCTGTTCTTGAAGTTGAGCGGGGCCGACTGGGCGCTCATCGGTGGCGGCATGGCTGCCATCCTGGGCGGCATAGGCTCGGCTATCGGCATAACCATCGCCAGCTCGGTGGTCTCCGGAATCGTGACCGAGGACGGGGAGAAGTTCGGCAAGCTGCTCCCGCTCGCTGCCATGCCGGGCACCCAGGGCATCTACGGCTTCATCACGGCTATCCTCGCTCTGAGCTTCTTCGGGCTCATGGATGGCAGCCAGATCGGGATGGCCGGTGCGGACGGGTTCAAGGTGTTCCTTGCCTGCCAGCCGGTCGGCTGGTTGTGTCTGGTCACCGCGATCTACCAGGGCAAGACCGGGGCTGCAGCCGCAGGTGTCGTCGCGCGCCGCAGCGAGGACGCGGGCAAGGCTCTCATCTTCCCGGCGCTTGTCGAGACGTATGCGGTGCTCTCCCTCATCGTCACGATTCTGATGATGCTGGGTCTGCAGCAGGCCTTCGGACTCTAGGGGCGCTCAGTGGCGATCACCGATATCCTCACCCGCATCGAGACGGATGCAGCGGCCGAGGCGGCTGATGTCCTCGGCGCGGCGCAGGCCGAGTCAGCGCGCATCATCGCGCAGGCCGAAGCGGCGCTTGACGCAGAGCGGGTAGCGGCGATTGCCGCAGCCGAGCACGATGCCGCTGAAGAGGCGGCGACGCTACTCGCGAACGCGCGCCTCCGTGTACGCGATGATCTTCTCGGCCGCAAGCGTGCTCTTGCGGAGCGCGTGCTCGACCGCGCTCGCGGCCAGCTCGAGGCGCTGCCGGATAGCGAGTACCTCGAGATGATCGCTGCAGGGGTGGCGAAGGCGGCGACCGGTGGAGGCACGCTTGCTGTGGCCGCTGCGGACGCCAAGCGTCTCGCAGGGCTCCCGGCGCGGCTCGATGCGGCTGGCGTACGCGTCACGCCCGCGTCCGACCCCGCGCCGCTCGACCATGGCGTGCTCGTCACCGGCGATCGCGTGCGGCAAGAGATCTCCCCGGCCGCGCTCATCGCAGATCACCGCGACAGCTTGCTGTTGGTTGCCGCACGATCGCTCTTCGGCGGAGAGGAGTAGGGCCCGCGTGTACGGTCTGGCCGGCATAGGTGACGACATCCGCTACGGCTACGCCGTGGGGCGCGTGCGTGTGCTCGAAGGCCGGCTGCTGTCGCGCGCGACCTTCGAGCGGCTGCTCGATGCGCCGGATCTGCGCGAGCAGAAGCGGATCCTCGCCGAGACGCACATGGGCCGCTACATCGAAGACGCCGAGACCGCCGCCGACGTCGAACAGGCGCTCAACGCGTCGCTCGCCGACCTCTACGCCGAGTTCCTCGAGCGCGCCGACCTGCCTCCGGCGGTCGTCACGTTCTTCCAGATGCCGTACGACTATGCGAACCTGCGCGCCGCCTTGAAGGCGCGCATCCTCGGCGTTGGGGCAGGCGAGCTCTCCCCGCTCGGCTCGGTGCCTGCCGAGGCGTTTGCAGGCGACGGCGCGGAGCTGCCGGACGCGATGCGCAACCTGCTCACGATGTTCGACGATGCCGAGGAGCCGCCGGCGCTCGACGACGTTGAGGCGCTCGTGGACCGTGCGATGTTCGTGGCGCTTGCCGACGCGGCACGCGCGAGCAAGGTTCGCTTCCTGCGCGGACTTGCCACGTTGCGCATCGACCTAGCCAACGCGCGTCTGCTCATCCGGGCGCGTGCCAAGGGACTTCGCTCGGCCGAGGTGGTCTCTCGTCTCGTACCGGGCGGCTCGAAGGCGCTCGTGAAGCTCGCCTCCGGTCTGACGGGTATGGCTCCCGCCGATCTGGCCGCGGCGATCGTCGATACGCGCGTGCTCGGGGGGCCGAACGAGACCGAACTGGTGGATATCGAGCGCTTTGACATGATGGCTGACTCTCTCGTAGCCGAGCGCATGCTCGCGGCCCGGCGATCGCCCGGCGGTGCCGAGCCGGTGCTCGCGTACGTGCTTGGGCGTGAGGCCGAGGTGTTGCTGCTGCGCACGGCAGTGGTGGGCCGACTCGCCGGCCTCGACCGCGAGAGCGTGCGCGCCCGGTTGAAGGAGCGCATGTCATGAGCGGGATGCGCATCGCCGTGCTGGGCGACGCCACGAGCGTGGCGGGCTTCCGGCCGCTCGGCTTCGAGGTGATCGCGGTCGATCGTCCGGAGGACGCGCGCGACCGGTGGCCGGGGATCGTGCGAGGCGGCTTTGGCGCGGTGTTCGTGACGGAGCCGGTCTTCGCGGCCATCGGCGACCTGGTCGCCGAGATCGCGGACGAGCCGGTTCCGGCAGTGACGGTGATACCTGCGGCCGGCAGTGCCGGCGGCGTAGGCGCGGCCAAGCTCGACCGCGCGATAGAGCGTGCACTCGGCACGTCGGTGCCTCACAGGGAAGAGGAAGAGTAGATGGAACGTGGCACGATCGTGAAGGTCGCCGGACCCCTCGTGGTCGCCGAAGGCTTGAGCGGTGCGAGGATGTTCGACCTCGTCCGCGTGGGCGAACAAGGCCTGATGGGCGAGATCATCGAGATGCGCGGCGACCGCGCGTCGATCCAGGTGTACGAGGAGACCGAAGGCCTCGGCCCAGGCGATCCGGTGGAAGGCACCGGTGCGCCGCTGTCGGTCGAGCTCGGTCCGGGCATGCTCGGGGCCGTATATGACGGCGTGCAGCGCCCGCTCGATGTCCTCGAGCGGATCGCCGGCTCGTACCTCACGCGTGGCGTCTCGGCCCCGGGTCTCGACCGTGAGAAGCGCTGGGCGTTCACGCCCACGCTCTCGGCAGGCACGCACGTGACCGCAGGCGACATCATCGGCACCGTGCAGGAGAACGAGGTCATCGAGCACCGCATCATGGTGCCGCCGGGCATCGAGGGCGAACTGGTCTCGATCACGAGCGGTGAGCACACCGTGACCGAGCCGGTGGCGCAGCTCCGGCTGGCCGACGGCTCGACCCACGACCTCATCATGATGCAGTCGTGGCCGGTCCGCGTTCCGCGGCCGTACGCGCGCAAGATCTCGGCCGATGAGCCGCTCGTGACCGGCACGCGCGTGATCGACACGTTCTTCCCGCTCGTCAAAGGCGGTGTGGCGTGCATCCCCGGTCCGTTCGGCGCCGGCAAGACGGTCACGCAGCACCAGGTGGCCAAGTGGAGTAACGCCCAGGTGGTCATCTTCATCGGCTGCGGCGAGCGCGGCAACGAGATGACCGACGTGCTCATGGAATTCCCCGAACTCACGGACCCGTACTCGGGCTACCCGCTCATGAAGCGCACCGTTCTCGTGGCGAACACCTCCAACATGCCGGTGGCCGCGCGCGAGGCGAGCGTGTACACGGGCATCACTATGGCCGAGTACTTCCGCGACATGGGCTACGAGGTCGTGCTCCAGGCCGACTCCACCAGCCGCTGGGCGGAGGCGATGCGCGAGATCTCCGGCCGCCTCGAGGAGATGCCGGGTGAAGAAGGCTTCCCCGCGTACCTCGGCACCAGACTGGCAGCGTTCTACGAGCGGGCCGGGAAAGTCGAGACGCTGACCTCGGGCGAGACCCGCACGGGCAGCGTATCGGTCGTAGGTTCGGTGTCTCCTCCGGGCGGCGACCTGTCCGAGCCTGTGGTGCAGAACACCCTGCGAGTTGTGAAGGTCTTCTGGGCTCTCCAAGATACCCTGGCATACGAGCGCCACTTCCCGGCCATCGACTGGCTTACGAGCTACTCGCTCTACCTCGAGAAGCTGCGTCTGCACTGGGACGCGGACGTCTCGCCGGAGTTCCGCGTGCGCCGCGACCAGTGCATGGCGATCCTCCAGCGTGAGAGCGAGCTTGCCGAGATCGTGCGGCTCGTCGGCCTGGAAGCGCTCTCCGCCGAGGAGCAGATCCTCATGGAGACCGCCAAGTCCATCCGCGAGGACTTCCTGCAGCAGAACGCATTCCGCGAGGACGATCAGTTCTCATCGCTCGCCGAGCAAGACCTGTTGCTCAAGACGATCTTGCTCTTCCACTCCAAGGCTATCGAGGCACAGGCCGAGGGTGCGCCGCTCAAGGGCATCTTCGCGGCGCCGGTGCGCGAGCGGATCGCGCGGGCCAAGTACCTGACACTCAAAGACATCGCCGTCTTCGACGAGATTGCCTCGGAGATCGAGACGCAGCTCGTCAGCGAAGATGGGGAGGAGGCGTAACATGGCCCGCGAATACAGCACCACCCGCGACATCGTCGGGCCGCTTCTGCTCGTGGAGAAGGTCGCCGACGTGAAGTACGGCGAGCTCGTAGAGCTCGAGTTCCCCGACGGCACCAAGAGCCTCGGCAATGTGCTCGAGGTCAACCGCGACGTGGCGCTCGTCCAGTCATTCGGCGGCACGCGCGGTGCGAACCCGTCTCAGACGAAGGTGCGCTTCCTCGGGCGGTCGCTCGAACTCGGCGTGAGCCGAGACATGCTGGGGCGCGTGTTCGACGGCCTGGGCCGGCCGAAGGACGGCGGACCGGACATCATCCCGGAGGAGCGCCGCTCGATCTACGGCGACCCGATCAACCCGACGGCGCGCGACTTCCCCGACGACTTCATCCAGACGGGCATCTCGGCTATCGACGGCCTGAACCCGCTCGTGCGCGGGCAGAAGCTTCCGGTATTCTCCGGCTCGGGACTGCCGCACAACCAGCTCGCCGCGCAGATCGCCCGGCAGGCGTCGGTGCTCGCGAGGAGCGACGATCCCACCAAGGTAGGCGAGAAGCTCGAAGGCGAGTTCGCCGTGGTGTTCGCCGCGATGGGCATCACCTTCGAGGACGCCGACTTCTTCATCACCGAGTTTCGCAAGACGGCCGCCATCGAGCGCGCCGTGCTCTTCTTGAACCTCGCCGACGACCCGGCCGTCGAGCGCATCGCCACGCCGCGTATGGCGCTCACCGCTGCCGAGTACCTGGCGTACACGTGCGACATGCACGTACTCGTCATCCTCACCGACATGACCTACTACTGCGAGGCGCTCCGCGAGGTGTCCGCCGCGCGCAAGGAAGTGCCAGGCCGCCGAGGCTACCCGGGCTACCTCTACACGGACCTCGCGACCATCTACGAGCGCGCCGGTCGCGTGAAGGGCCGCAAGGGCTCGATCACCCAGGTGCCGATCCTCTCCATGCCCGACGACGACAAGACGCACCCGATCCCCGACCTCACCGGTTACATCACCGAGGGGCAGATCATCCTAGACCGGCCGCTTCACCGCTCGGGCGTCTACCCGCCGATCGCCGTGCTGCCCAGCCTGTCGCGCCTGAAGCAGAAGGGTATCGGTCCGGGCAAGACGCGCGAGGACCACGCCGACCTCAGCAACCAGCTCTTCGGCGCGTACGCGCGCGGCATCCAGGCCAAGGAACTCGCCGTCATCCTCGGCGAGGCGGCGCTCTCGGACACGGACAAGGCGTTCGTGGCCTTCGCAGACGCATTCGAAGACCGCTTCATCCGCCAGGGCGAGCACGAGGAGCGGAGCGTGGAGCGCACGCTCGAGATCGGCTGGGAGCTCGTCGCGTTGCTGCCCACGACCGAGCTCAAGCGCATTAAGGACGAGTTCATCGCGAGATACCTGAAGGAGACGGTCGAGGCGTGAGGGACGTCCTCATCATCCTGCTCTTCGCCGGCCTGGGCGGCATGCTCGTCTACCAGGTCTACATGATCGTGTGGGCGAAGAAGGTCGCCGACAGGGTGCCGAAGACAGTGACCGTGCTGCGGATCATCAACATCGTGGCGCTACTCGCCGCCACCGGGCTCATCGGCTACGTGCTGCTGGTGAGGGGGTAGCGATGCCGCAGATCCGCGCCAACCCGAACCGCATGGAGCTCCTGAAGCTGCGTCGTCGCGGAGTCACTGCCAAGCGTGGCCACAAACTGCTCAAGGACAAGCTCGACGAACTCATGAAGGAGTTCCAGGCCCGCATCACCGACAACCGGCGCCTGCGTCGCGATGTCGAGCGCGAGCTCCAGGCGGCGTTCGGACTGCTGTCGATCGCCCGCACCGAGGCTGGGAGCGGCGCCCTCGCGTCGGCGCTCATGGCCGGAGAGGCGCTGCCGCTGCTCGAGGTGGCCGAGAAGAGCCTCATGAGCGTGCGCGTGCCCGTCTTCACCCTCGGCGAGCTGCCCGAGCCGGGCGGCTACTCGCTCGCGACCACGCCGGCGGTTCTCGACACAGCGCTCGCACGGCTCGCCACGGTGGCGCCGCGAATGCTGGAACTCGCCGAGCGCGAGAAGGCGATCGAGCTGCTGGCGGCCGAGATCGAGCGCACCCGGCGCCGCGTGAACGCCCTCGAGTACGTGCTCATCCCCACCATCGAGGCGACGATCCGCGACATCACGATGAAACTCGACGAGGCCGAGCGCGGCAACCTCACCCGGCTCATGAAGGTGAAGGACATGATCGCGCAGCAGGAGGCGGCCGAAGGGCGGTAAGCTGTACGGAGTGGCCGAGTGATTGCTCGCGAAGGGCGGTCTACTGGTGAGGCTCCGGACCACGGTGCTTGCCGCGGGAGCGGTGGTCGGCGTAGCGGCGATCACCGCAGTCATCGTGTTCGGCGCGTTGCGTGCCCCGGCGCCCGACGTGAGCGACCTCGCCACGAGGGAGAGCACGCGCACCCTCGAAGCCACCGGAGCGGCCACGCCTCCTGCGGTCCAGACCGCCGACCCCGCAGCGACGCTCGCTGCAGTGCAGCCGCAACCGCTCACCGCCACACCTCTCGAGCGTCGGAAGTTCGATGTGAGCGCAGCAATGGCGCACGTCCGTGCGCTGGAGGCGTTCGGCGTGCGCAAGGGCGGCTCGGCGGCCGAAGCGGCTGCCGCCGCCTACATCCGGGACCAGTTGGTCGCACTCGGCCTGAACGCGCGCATCGAGGAGTTCCCGCTCCCGAACAGCACTACGAGCTGCAACGTCGTTGCCCGGGTGCAGGGCTCGAGCGACGTGGTGCTCGTGCTCGGAGGGCACATGGACAGCAAGCCGCCCTCGCCGGGAGCGAACGACAACGGCACGGGTTGCGGGGCGCTCCTGGAGATCGCCGAGATCGTGGCCGCCGACCCAGTGGTACCTACGATCGAGTTCGTCTTCTTCGGCAGCGAGGAGATCATCGACGGTGGGGCCGACTGGCACCACTTCGGCTCGCGGTACCGGGTCTCGCAGATGTCCGCTGCCGAACGTGCGAAGACCGCCGGGATGATCTCGCTCGACATGATCGGCTACGGCTCGGCGTTCCACTCCCGCGCGATGCTCAAGGCCCCCGCCACGCTCTCGGACATGGTGCTCGCGCATGCGAAGAGCATGGGCATCGGAATGACCTTCAAGCAGGACACGTCGTCGACCGGCCTGAGCGATCACGAGGCATACGAGAAGGCGGGGATGCCCGCCACGTGCGTATGCTGGCGCACCGACCCGGTCTATCACACGGCCCAGGACGTCTCGCCGCATGTGGAAACGGCGAAGGTCGCGACCGCGGGCAAGCTGGTGCTCGACTTCGTGCGCAGCCTCGATGCGGCCGAGCTCGCCGCTCTGACGGCTCGCTAGCCTGCCGCTCATCCGCTCAGCAGTGAGCCTCGACCGTTCGTCGCTTGCCCACGGTCCGGTCGTCGAAAGTGGCTCTCGAGGCCTAAAGTCCCAGGTCAGGACGTCCGATGAAGTGAGTGTCAGGATAGTCGGATAGCAACCTGACAGACCGTCCGGCCCGATGGTGGCGCCCCTCCATTCGGAGGGCCGGACAGCGCTCGCAATAGGCCCCGGGGGTCCGAACCCGGGGCCTCCTTCATTCTCTGGTGCGCCGTGCGCGGCGCTACCCGGTCTGGCCGGTGAACTCCCAGCGATCGAGCAAGAGCGCCGGCACGAGCGTGGCACCGCCCTCTCCGGGTCCCACCAGCACGCGCTCGGCGCCGATCGCGCCGAGGTGCGAGAACGCGTCGAGAATGCCCTGGGTGAATCGGAGGTTCTTGAGCGGGCGCGTGAGCTGGCCGTTTTCGATCATGAAGGTGCCGTCGCGCGTCATGCCCGTGAGCACGAGCTTCATCGGCTCCTCGACGTTCACGTAGTGGAACCGCGTGACGTACACGCCGCGCTCCACCGACGCGATCATGTCGGCCTCGGTGGTATCGCCAGCGCCCATCTTGAGGTTGAGCGCCAGGGGCCCGTACGGGTTGGGCGCGGGGAGCGCGTGGCCTGTATTCGGCAGCCCGAGTTTGGCCGCGAAGTACGAGTCGGTCACCACGCCGCGCGCCACGCCCGCTTCGATCAGTGGCACTCGCTGCCGGAGCTGTCCCTCGAAGTCTATGCCGAGACCGATGGTCTTGGGGGCGAGCGCGTCGTCGGAAATGGTGATGCGAGGATCCACGAGCTGCTCGCCGATGCGGCCGGCGAGGAAGGACCCCTCTTCGGAAAGCGGCTTGGCACCGAAGCCGAGCCATCCCATGAACTCGAGGATGTCGCTCACCGCTTCAGGCGCGAGGACCACGGTGTAGGTGCCGGGATCGAGCGTCTCGGGTTCTGCCGAACGTGCGGCGGTGTCCGCCGCGCGGGCGCCCATGGCGGCCGGGTCGAAGCCTGCGGTGCTTGCGCCGAGCCACGAGGCCCAGCCGCTGCCACCGGACGCGCCCATGGTGAGGACGGTCGCGCGGACGTCTCCCGAAGAGGTGGCACGCGCCACGCCGCGGGAGTTTGCGACTGCAAGCGAGTAGAGGCTCTGCGAAACGGTGCCGGCAGCGACAAGCCCCGCTGCGGATGCGGGAGCGATGATCGCAGCTGCTGCCTCGGCGCGCCGGGAAGCGTCGAATACGGTCACGCCGGCGGTGTCCCGCCCGGCCAGGACGCCGGACTCACCCGCGGGCAGTCCGGGAAAGCCCGGGTCTTCGGGGGCATGCCGGGCAGCCTCCACGGCTGCGGAGGCGCAGCGTGCGAGCGCCTCCTCGTCGAGCAGATTGGTGCTCGCCACGCCGGTACGCGTGCCGAGCGCGGCGCGCAGGGTGAGCCGCGTGTCTCTCTCGGCGACGTTCTGGTGGATGCGGTTGCCCGCGAAACGTGTGAGCGCGGCGCTGCCCGATGTGACGACGGCCTCCGCCTCGTCTGCGGCGGTCAGTCCCACAGCGCGGGTTGCGAGGGCGAGCGCCTCTTCGGCCGAAAGCCTCATCGTCCCACCCCCACCCGGACGTTCGTGAAGCGCGCGGGAGCCGCTCCGTGGGCCACGTGGGCGACCTGCATCGGCTCGCCCTTGCCGCAGTTGGGGATCCCCCACACCTGCCAGTGGTCGCGGTTGCCCACCGCGTCGCACGAGCCCCAGAACTCCGGTGTGATGCCCGTGTAGTTGGGGTTCTTGATCATCCGGCCGAGTTTCCCGTTCGTGATCTCCCAGCCGATCTCGCAGGCGAACTGGAAGTTGAGCCTGCGGTCATCGATCGACCACGAGTTGTTCGTCTCGAAGTAGATGCCGCGCTCTGTGTCGGCGATGAGGTCGGGGAGCGTCCAGCTGCCCGGCTCGAGGCTCACGGTGGTCATGCGTACGAGCGGCTGCCGGTTCCAGCCGTCCGCGCGCATGCAGCCGTTCGACGTGCGGCCGATCTCGAGGGCTGACTCGCGTGAGCTCTGGAAGCCGGTGAGGATACCGTCGCGGATGAGGTAGTCGCGCTGCGCCGGCACGCCCTCGTCGTCATAGCCGAAGGCCCCGAGCGAGCCGGGGATCGTCGCGTCGGCGGTCACGCTCACGTGTTCGGAGCCGTAGCGCAGCGCGCCGAGGTCGGTGAGCCCGACCCACGACGTGCCGGCGAAGGCGGCCTCGTCGCCGAGTACGCGGTCGAGCTCGGTGGGGTGGCCGATCGACTCGTGCACCTGGAGGGCCACCTGCGAGCTGTCGATGATGACCGTCGTCATCTCGGCGGGACACGGTGCGGCCGAGAGCAGCGCGGCCGCCTGCTCGCCTACGCGTGGAGCGTTGCCTGCCAGGTCGAGTGCGAGGATCGCCTCCCAACCGCCCTGCACCGCCTGCCCACCGTGCGAGTTGGGGTAGGAGCGGGGCAGCATCTCGCCGCCGCCGAGCGAGTAGGCCGTGATGCCGGCCTGGCTCTCGAAGTACGACTGCTCGATCATCGAGCCTTCGGTCGAGCCGAAGAGCTTCTTCACGTGGAGGAAATCCATCGCCGAGGACGAGATCCGAACGGCCTCTTCGGCGCGCATCGCCTCATCGGCGGCGAGGAGGAGCGCGAGCTTGTCGTCGAGCGAGATGGAGAAGGGGTCGGTCTCGCACGGTCCGGTCCAGGTGTCCGTGTAGGCGCCGACGTCGGCCAGACGGACCGGCGCGAGCAGGGTGCTCGCAGCGGCGCGGGCGAGCGCCACCGCCTCGTGGGCTGCGGCGCGGATGCCGTCGGGCGTGATTTCGCTCGTGGCGGCGAAGCCCCAGGCGCCGTCGGCGATCACGCGAACGCCGATGCCGAGCGACTCGGCGTTCTCGATGCCCTCGACGCGCCCTGTTCGGACGGAAATGGTCTGCTGTCTCGTCTCGACGACGCGCGCATCCGCATAGCGTGCACCCGCCGTCTGTGCGGCGTCGAGCGCGAGCGCAACAAGGTCCCTCATGCGGCCTCCAGGTGTTCGTGCGAGACGATGATGAGCGGCGCGATGCGCCAGCGAGTCAGCCTACTGCACCGCGGTTGTCGGGTCGACGACAGCGCCCGTGATCGGAGAGGTTCGGTACTGCCAGTCGTACCGGCGGGCGCCCGCGTAGTCCTTGCGGTCGGCGAGCTTGGAGAGCTTCACGTAGTCGCCCGTGCGCGGCGCGTGGATGAAGTACCCGGCTCCGACATACATGCCCACGTGGTAGACGGGGGAGCCGAAGAACACCACGTCGCCGGCCTTAAGGTCCGCTGGCGCGACCTTCTCGCCGAGCTGGAACTGGGCCCCGGAGTAGTGCGGCAGGCGCACACCGTGCTGGTTCATCACGTACATGACGAGCCCGGAGCAGTCGAAACCGCTCGGCTTGGCACCGCCCCAGAGGTAGGGGACACCGTGATAGGCGAGTGCGGTCTCGACCGGCGAGCCGGGCTCGACCACGATGCCGGCCCGGTTTGCCCCGGCGAGCACCTGACGGAGCAACTCCGCCTCGGCAAACTGACGCTCGGATGCCCGGCTATCGAGCAGCGCGAGCAGCTCGGTCTGTGCGGCGGCGAGTAGGGTCTCACGCTCCTGGATGCGGATCATGACCTCGATCTGGCGTGCCTGCAGCTCGAACTCGAGCGAGCGGGCGTGCAGCGCCTCGTCCTCGAGCTCGGCCGCCTGGATCGAGATCTGGTCGCGCTGGGCGGCAAGCGCAGCAGCAATATCCGCGTCGCTCTGGCCGATGGCGTGCAGGAACTTGATGCGCGCCAGGAAGTCGGAGACCGACTTGGAGCCGAGCAGGATCTCGATGACGTTGAGATCACCGCTGCGGTAGATGTCGCGCGCACGCTCCGAGAGCGTGTCTTGCTGTATCTCGAAGGCGATCTCGGCGTTGGCGAGGTCCTCCTTGGTCGAGCTCAGGTGTTCTCTCGTGGCCTCGAGCTCCATGACGGCCTTGTTGTAGGCCTCGGCAGCGATCGCGAGTTCCCGGTCGAGTTCGTCGAGCTGCGCCTCGAGTTCGTCGAGCGCAGCCTGCTTGGCCGCCAACTCGGCGCGGAACGCCGCGGTCTCGGCATCGGTAGGCGCCAGGACCGGACTCTCGGCGGCGGGGACCGGTGCTTGGGGCGCGGGTGTGGTGGTCGCCGTCTCGGACGGGACCGCGAAAGCCGGCGCGGAAAGCAACGCGAAGGCGGTTACCAGGGCAACCGTCCGCAGTAGAAATCCCATATGAGTCGTCTTCCTCATGGTGCCTTTCTTGTCAGCACGACTCTCGCACACCGACCTTACCCAGTTCTTGCGAAAACCTTGCCGAGTTTGCCCTTGGCGCAAACACTAGCCGTTGAGCGCCAATGATACACCCCGCGCACCACTCCTTTGAGCCTACCAGGTATCGGTGAACGTGTTCGAGTGCGTGCAGCCGGTATCACATCTGCTTGAGCTCCAGTTCGAGTACGTGTAGCTCTGCAGCTCGACTGCGTACAGCCTGGTCGATGCGTACGTGCCCTCCGTCGTGTAGCCGAGCAGCCGCGGCCGCTTCCAGCCGTGCGGGACCCCGACATGGCAGAAGTTGCACTGGCCTTTGGCGAGCGTGGTGTGACTGCTGTGCGTGTCGTTGCAGGCGTCGAGGTTCGTGTGGCACTTGGCGCAGATGTTGGTCGTGTTGCTCATGCCGGATACCGTGCCGCTGAGATTGGTCGTCCGCCAGTTGGTCGGGTATGCAGGATCGATGATCCAGTTGGTGCTCGATCCGTGCGGTCCCTTCGCCTGTGTGGCCGAGTTCTGGTCGTTCGTGTGGCAGTCCGTGCAGGTCATCATGGAGCTGATGGTCCAGCCGGTCTGCAGGAAGTCCGCGGCCGGCGGTGTCGTCCAGGTGTACGAGGTTCCGTTCACCGTGAACGCGTTCTGCATGCCCACGCTCTGGCCGAGCACGTTGTGCACGCTGAAGTTGCTCGGATTGAACTCCATGGCGATATCGGTCGTGCCGGCAGGTAGCGCGGTGACGTTGGCGCTGTGGCACTTGAAGCACAGGTACGCTTCGGTATCGGTCGTCGCCCCGGTCAGCCGAAGCGGCGTGTACACAGCAGGGCTCGTCCAGTTGTAGGTTCCGGGGTTGGTAATGATTGTCGGCGTCGTCTGGGTGATGTCCCGCACCGCGTCGCCATACAGGGGGACCACACCCCAGGCGCCGAAGACCGCGCTGCCCGGACCGCTCGAGTTCGTGCCAGGCCACGCGGTGTCGTGGACCGCCGAGGCGGATACCTTCTTGGTCACATGCGGATCATGGCAGTCGGTGCACTCGGCGTGCATCGTCGCGCTGATGTCCGCGGCGTCTTCGAGGTCCGAGTGCGCACCGGTTGTGTCGGCGGGATCGTGCGAGTTGGCCAAGATCGCCTTTGTGATCACATCTTTGGCGCCCGCCGCCCTCCGGCTCGTGACACCGGACCCCAGGCTGGTCGTGCCGTTGCCGTGGCACTGATAGCAGAGGTTCTGCTCCTGCGAGGAGGGTGCGTCGGCCGCATCGTTCTCGCGGGTGCCCGCGTTGAGCCCGCTTGCACCGGTGGGCATCGTCCACGCCGTCAGGCGCGGGAAGTTCGACGCGTGCGGGTCGTGACAGGCCGCGCAGGTCGCCTGCCCGTTGGCGGCCGAGACGGTGTAATGCCCCGAACTGGTGAAGCCGAGGGTCGAGTCCGCGCCGATGGCCGACTTGTTCCACGTCAGGAAGTACGGTGACGCGCTCTGGTCGGAGAACGCCACATCGTACGGCACGAGCACGGTCGCCGTATTGGCCGCCGTGGTGGGGGCGGTGCCGTCGTGGCACTCGAGGCAGAACGCCGTGGCGGTGCCGGCGTAGGTGGTCTTCGTATTGCTCGGCAGCGAAGCGCGCACGAGTTGCCACACCGTGCCGGCAGCGCCCTTCTGCACCGCGTGGACGTTGTGGCAGTTGGCGCAGGTGAGCGACCCCGCCGCCGTCGGATGGTGCGACGCCTTGCCGAACTGCGCAGCCACGTCCCGGCCGTTCCAGGCGAAGTTCGTGTTGCCGGTCGCCGTCCCGGCCGCGATCTCAGCGGCATAGCCGCTGGCGCTGTGGCATGCGTAGCAGAGCTCTGCCTGCGCGTAGGTGCCGTCTGCCGAGGTGGCGCTGCTGTCGTCACCGCGGTACGCGATGAGCTTGTCGGCAGCCGAGGCGTGCTTGGCGTGGCAGGCTTCGCACTGGATCCCGGGGTTGGTCTGGTGGCCGTCGGCGTTCGCGAACACGCCCGAGGTGCTGTGCGCCGCGCTCGCACCGTACGTGTGGTCGCCAGCCGTGCGGTCGTACGCGCCGGTGCCGGCGTTGAAGTCCAGCGCCGTCGTGCCGCTACCGTGACACTGCAGGCAGAACGCGTTGCCGGCCGGCACGGCATCGGTACTGTAGTAGTAGCTGGCGTCGGAGATCTCGGCGCGCAAGAGCTGCGTGTACGAGCTCGCGTTCAGCTTGGTGCCGGTAGCCGGGTCCACGTAGTACGGGCTCTTGTGCGGCGTGTGGCACGTAGTGCACTCGGTCTCGTTGTCGATCATGTACTGGTTGTAGTGGCGCGAGAGCGTGGTCGGGATGGTCTGACCCGAGGTGTAGTCGTAGAAGTCGCGCTGGACGTTTCGCACCGCTTTGTCGCCATAGCTCTTGGTGGCGTCGGTGTTGCCATGGCAGCGATAGCAGCCCCATGTGGACGCTGCCCCGAGGTAGCCCTCGGGCGGCGCTCCGTGGACGCTGTGGCAGAGCTGGCAGTTGTAGGTGGCGTATCCGGAGCGCACGCCGCCGTGGACGTTCGGCACGATGTTGCTCGAGACGGCCTTGTTGCCGGTCGTGGTGTTCGTTGCGACCACCATGTAGTAATAGGTGTACTTCTTGGCCAGTTCGTCGGCCTTCGGCGTCACGGTCTCTGTCGTGTTCGAGGTCGTGAGGACGAGCTCACCGTTGGCGAGGTACGTGGCGATCGTCATCGGCACGTCGTCGCGATAGACCTGGTACTGGATCGAGCCGGCGTCGGTATCGGTGGACGCGGTCCACCAGATGGTCACGCCGATACCGCCCTGGTACACGGTGGCATCCCTCACGCCCGGCGCAACAGGAGTGGCCAGAGCAACGGACGGCACTGCAAGGGCCACGACCGTCACCGCCAGACACCACGAGAGACGGGTAGACCACTTCGCGCGTCCGCGAGTGGCAGCCATCGTACTCGACCTCCTCGAGCCGGCCATCACAACACCACCGACTGGACGAACTCCAGATCTGCGCAGGTCTCGCCGAGCGTGCTGAGGCGCCATTCGCCGTTCACGAAGCGCAGCACGATCGGGATGGTGTGCTCCGAGGTGATCCCGCCATCAGTCCAGGTGACGATCGCGTAGGCGAAGTAGAGCGTGGTGTCGCCCGCCGCAAAGACGTTCACGTTGCCGCCAAGCGCCGATTCGGATATGGGCGGGTACGTGCTCGCAAGCCCCTCCACGAACGTGGACTGGTCGCCCTCATCGTCGGCGAGCAGGAGTGACAGATCACCCTCGTCTCCGCGCCCGAGCGCATCGGCCACCGCTTCAGCCATCGCGCCCAGCTCTACGGCGTTGGTCTCCACGACCTTGCGGGTCTCCTCGAGATACGCCTGCTCCTCCGATGTCGTGGGCGGCGGAGTTGAACCGTCGGTCACCGGCGCTGCAGGCGCAGAGGTCTTCTTCGTTGACCTCGTGGACTCTGGCGGGACGATCTCGCCGGTCTCGTGGGTGGCGACGAGCTGAGCGCCTACCGCCGTATCGCCCGAGGTTGCCTGGGCCGTGTCAACCGACCCCGTGCGGTCGACCGGACCCGAGACTGTCAGGTCATCTCCCGGTGCGCTGTCCTCGGACTGGCCGAAGGGGAGTAGGACCGCCGCCATGATGACCAGAACGATCACGACCGCGCCGATCGCGATGCCACGTCGTGAGATCTGCCGAGCCACCATCCACCCCCCACAAGAGAGACTGCTCCAAACCATTCATCGGCCCGCGCGCGTAGTAACAGTAGTGTCCCAAGCGACAGCATTCCGGGAATCGTGCCTGGTCGAACGCCTGTCGGGTGTATTACGCCGCTGGTCCGGTACTTTCCGACGGACGGCGAATGATGATCACGCCGGATTGCATCCCAAAGGGGATGGATTGCATCCCGCTGCGGACCGTGATAACCTCATTCTCCCGTTGCGGGGTGGAGCAGTCTGGTAGCTCGTCGGGCTCATAACCCGAAGGTCGTCGGTTCGAATCCGGCCCCCGCGACCAACAAATCCAGAAGGTCAGAGGCTCAATGCCTCTGACCTTTTTCGATTCTCGGCTCTCGCTGCGATGGACTCATCCAGCCCCCCTGCCGCCGCACGCTCGTCCGAGCCAGAGGAGTCGTGGCGCGCTTCTTGCGTGAGAACGCGTCTTGGCGGGTAGGACATGTAACTAGTGGTACCAAATCCCGTTAACCCCGGGGGGTATCGCGGTATATGGTCACAGCGGTGTCATGCGGGACACCGTGAACTTGCGAAGTACGACACATAGGGGCTGCAAAGTAGGGAGGTAGCGCAATGAACACTCACATGCGTGGCGTGATCGTGAGGCTCGTACTGGTCGCGTCACTGCTCCTCATCGGTCCGGCGCAGGGGATTGCGGTGGCGCAGTCGACCGCTGAGCCCGCTGCGGGGACCACCCAGATGTCGGAAGAAGAGCTCCGCGAGAAGAACAACGACGTGATGAACTCGCGTGTCTCGCAGGAGCAGCGCGAAGCGGCCGCCGTGCGCGCGAAGGTGTTGTGGCAGAACGCCAAGGTCTCAGGCGGCGTGAGCGCGTCAGCCGTGCAGCCCACCCCGAACCCCGGGGGCATCCCCGACTACTTCGGTACGCCGGATCCAATCACGGGTCGCCCGGTTGCCAACTGGGCGTTCAGCCCGCTGCTGCGCAAGTTCGTCGATACGCTGCCCGGAGTCGGGCCGGCGGGTGCCAACAACCTCGGCAACTACATCGGAGTGGCGCATCCTGATACCGTCACGTACCCCGGCTCGGACTACTACGAGATCGAGCTGCGGGAGTACGAACAGCAGCTGCATAGCGACTTGCCTCCCACGCGTCTGCGCGGCTACGTGCAGGTCAACAACGGCACCGATCCCGGTGTGGCGAATCCGACCCTGGCCGACAACACGGTCGCGCCTGACCCCATCGGCTTTCTCGGTCCGTTCGTCTACGCCACCAAGGACCGCCCCGTTCGCGTGAAGTTCACGAACAAGCTGCCGATCGGCGACGGGGGCGACCTGTTCATCCCGGTAGACACCTCGGTCATGGGCGCAGGTATCGGCCCGGACGAGACGACCATGTACACCCAGAACCGCGCGACGCTGCATCTGCACGGCGGCGTCACTCCGTGGATCAGTGACGGAACGCCGCACCAGTGGATCACGCCGGCCGGCGAGGACACAAACTATCCCAAGGGCGTCAGCGTGAAGAACGTGCCGGATATGCCGGACCCCGGCGACGGCTCGATGACGTTCTATTACAGCAACCAGCAGAGCGCCCGACTCATGTGGGTGCACGATCATAGCTACGGAATCACCCGGCTGAACGTCTACGTCGGTGAGGTTATGCCGTACGCCATCACTGATGACGTTGAAGCGGATCTCATCGCGCGCGGGATCATTCCTGATGCCGAGGACACCATTCCGCTGGTGGTCCAGGACAAGACGTTCGTGGATGCCGAGACCATCGGGACCACCGACCCGACGTGGAACTGGGGCTCCACGCCCCCGTATCCCCACACGGGCGACCTGTGGATGCCACACGTCTACGTTCCCGCACAGAACCCGGCAGATCCTGGCGGCATGAACGCGACCGGCCGTTGGCACTACGGACCGTGGTTCTGGCCGCCCACAAGTGACATCGACTTCCCGCCTATCCCCAACCCCTACTATGTGGACGCGGTCACCACGCCGTGGGAGAACCCGACGATGCCGGCAACGCCCAACCCCTCGATGGGCATGGAGGCGTTCCAGGACACGCCAGTGGTGAATGGCGTGGCGTATCCGACGGTCACGGTCGATCCGAAGGCGTACCGCCTGCGGATTCTGAACGGTGCCTCGGACCGCTTCTTCAACCTGCAGATGTACACGGCTGACCCAACGGTGATCACATCGGACGGCCGGACCAATACCGAAGTGAAAATGATCCCCGCGGCGCCGACGCCGGAATACGACACCCTTTACCCCGACATCGTTTGGCCGAGTGACGGTCGGTCGGGTGGCGCACCGGATCCGGCGGCTGCCGGTCCCGAGTGGGTACAGATCGCAAATGAGAGCGGCTTCCTGCCCGCGCCGGTGGTCGTCCCCCAGCAGCCCATCACCTGGAACGGAGATCCCACGACGTTCAACGTGGGCAACGTCCAGGACCACAGCCTGCTGATCGCACCTGCCGAGCGCGCTGACGTTATCGTGGACTTCTCCGCATACGCGGGCCAGACGATCATCGTCTACAACGACGCTCCGACCGCGTTCCCGGCACTCGACCAGCGCACCGACTACTTCACCGGCGGGCCCGACTTCACTGACACTGGCGGCACGTTCCCGACAGAAGCCGGCTTCGGCCCGAACACCCGCACGGTCATGCAGATCAAGGTTGCTGCCGCGGCTCCCGCGCCGGCCTTCGATCTTGACGCTCTCAACGCGGAGTTCGTCTCAACCGGGCCGAACACCAGCGTGTTCGAGCGTGGCCAGCACCCCATAACCGTTCCGGACGCACGCTACGAAGCTGCATACGACAACGCCGTCCCGTTCGTGGATAGCCCGTACGTGCGCATCTACGAGAACCTCAACAAGACCTTCCAGCTGATGGACGGCACGAGCATCACCCTCCCGCTCGAGCCTAAGGCCATCCAGGACGAGATGGGTGAATCGTTCGACCAGATGTACGGCCGCATGTCCGGCAACCTCGGCTTGCAGATCCCGGGTGTTGGCGGAGCGCTGCAGAACTTCATCCTCTACGGGTTCCTGGATCCGCCCACAGAAATCCTCACGGATCAGATGTCGCCGTTGTCCCCGGTGCTTGCCGACGGTACGCAGATATGGCGCATCACGCACAACGGTGTGGACACGCACCCCATCCACTTCCACCTCCAGGACGTACAACTGATCAACCGCGTGGGTTGGGACGGCGCGCTCAGGCCGCCTGATGACAACGAACTCGGCTGGAAAGAAACGGTGCGCGTGAGCCCGCTTGAGGACACGATTGTGGCCTTGAAGCCGGTTGCTCCGAAGCTTCCCTTCGGTGTTCCCGACAGCTGGCGAGCGCTCGACGTGACGATGCCGCTTGGTACTACGGACCAGTTCGCGCCGTGGGATCCGCTCGGCCAGCCGCGCACGGTCACAAACGAGCTCTACAACTTTGGTTGGGAGTACGTCTGGCACTGCCACATCCTGAGCCATGAAGAGATGGACATGATGCGGCCAGTGACGCTCGCGGTTGACCGGGCGATCCCGGACGCACCCAACCCGCTTGCGGCCAGCGGAGACCCGGGCTCGGCGGCCGGAATCGACCTCACCTGGGTCGACCCCACGCCCGTTCGGCCGAACCTGACCATCATGAGCTCACTCGAGACCACCGCCGAGGTAGGCTTCCGCGTTGAGCGGGCGCCGCTCTCCGAAACCGGCGTGGCAGGCGACTTCGAGACCATCAAGATCGGCGAGGCCAACTCCGAGGCGTTCACCGACCTCACCACCATCCCCGGACGCGCCTACCGGTACCGGATCGTGACGTTCAACGCCGCACTCGATCCCACGCTTCTGGGTGCTTCCAACGAGTTCGACATCTTCCCGGCCGGTGACGTCTACTTCGACAGCTTCGTGACCACGCCCACTGCGGGACCTGGCGGCAGTATCTCGCCCGCCACACCGAGCAGCGTGCCGGTCAGCGCGCCTGCCGACCTGACCTTCGACTTCACGCCGGATCCGGGCTATCACGTGGCCGACGTGCTCCTCGATGATGTCTCTGTCGGCGCGCCCGCGTCCTACACGATCCTGGCAGCCGATGCCGCAGACCATACCATCCATGTGACCTTCGCGATCAACGAGTACCCGATCACGCCAACTGCGGGAGCGAACGGACGCATTTGGTGGACGAACACGCAGAACCCGGATCCGGGTGGACCGGTGCCGCCGGCACCTCAGGCGGACCCGTTCGTGCAGCATGCGGTAGAGCTGCAGACGTTCGTATTCGTACCTGATCCCGGGTACCAGATAGCCGACGTACTGGTGAACGGCGTGTCGATACTCGTGCCCGGCCAGGCTCCACCGGAGTTCTACACGTTCTCGAACGTGACGGGACCGAACACGATCCACGTGGACTTCGAGCTCCAGACCTTCACGATCACCCCGAGCGCGAGCGCGGGCGGCAGCATCGCGCCGGCCTCGCCGCAGACGGTCGTGATCGGCACGGATCAGACGTTCACCATGACAGCCGATCCTGGCTATCACCTGTCGGAGCTCCGCATCGACGGCGCGCTTGTGCCGACTGCGAGCACTTACACGTTCACCAACGTGCAGGCTGACCACACGATCGCAGCGACGTTCGTGAGCGATCGCATGCTGCCGATCTACAGGTTCTACAACCTGCTCAATGGCAGCCACTTCTACACGGCGTCGCAGGACGAAAGGGATATGGTCGTGGTGACCTGGCCCGGTGTCTGGGCGTACGAGGGAGTGGCCTACTCGGTCAATCTCGACAATCCGGCGAACGACGATCCGCTCTATCGCTTCTACAATCGGCTGCGTGGTACGCACTTCTACACCGCCTCGCTCGAAGAGCGTGACATGGTGATCGCCACTTGGCCCGATGTGTTCACCTATGAGGGCATCGCCTACAACATCTCCGCAACGGAGGCCGTGGATACGATGCCGGTCTACCGGTTCTATAACGTCCGGACAGGCAGTCACTTCTACACCGCCTCGGCTGGCGAGCGTGATACTGTGATCGCCACATGGCCGGGCATCTTCACCTACGAGGGAGTGGCGTTCTACGTCGGATACTGATGGCGCAGACGTCCGTGAGCGATTCGGCACGGGCCGCTCCTGATTCACCGGATGAACGGCGGGCCGCCCCACACGGGGCGGCCCGCTCGCATTGGGGGAAGCTCCCGGCGGCGCCATTGCCCCATTTGCCCGGCCCCCGATCGATTCGCCGGCGCGACCGGCCCGGCGCCGGGCGGACTTTGTGCCCCGAAGCTACAAGACGCCCTTGCATTCGTTCGTTCCTCACGCAATCATCTACGAGCGGCTGCACGCCAATGTGGCTGCTCCGACGCGCACGCGCGGCATCGCCTGCAAGGAATCATGATCCGTAGGCCTTGCCTTCGGCTGCCGTGCTTCGGGTCAGCCGCGGGCGTAGGGGTACGCTTGTGAGGAATGCTGCCGGTAGAGGGAGGGACCGCCCGTGAGGTGGACGCTATGACCGAGATGTACATCCGCGAGGGGGACTTCGCACCGTTCGTGGACGCGATGATCGCGGCAACGCGAGTCATCGGTCCGGTCGGGAAGCGCAAGAAGTTCGTCTACGAGCCTCTGGAGTCATCTTCCGACCTGCGGCTCGACTTCGATGTGACGGTCTTGCCGCCGAAGAAGGTCTTCTTCCCGCCGGCGCAGGAACTCGTCCGCTTCGACGGCGATCTCGTCGAGGGCTGCATCGCACCGATCGATACCGTGCTCTTCGGCGTTCACTTCTACGACGTCAAGGGCATCGATATGACCGACTTCCTCTTCCGCGAGCGCAACGCTGACTACAACTACCTCGCGCAGCGGGAGGCGACCACGATCGTCGCATCCAACATCCAGGCGATCTCCCCGCGCGCCTTCTGGGATTCGGTGGGGCCGGAAGTCGAGCCGGAGGGCCACGACGCCTTCCTCACGAAGCTCGACGGCGGCTACGTGCTGGAGACGCGCACGCCGAGGGGCGAGACGCTGATCGCGTACGGCGCGTTCCGCGATGCCACGCCGGAGGAAGTACAGGCAGCGGCCGACGTGAACGCCTCGGTGATGGGCCGCTGTCCCGAGCGCCTCGCGCACTCCAGCAACGCGATCGCCGAGAAGGTGCGCGACTCCTTCGGCGATGAGAAGCTGTGGCGAGAGCTTGCGAACGGCTGCTTCAGTTGCGGCTCGTGCAACACGGTGTGCCCCACGTGTTACTGCTTCGACGTGAAGGACACCTGGAACCTCGACCAGACATCGGGACAGCGCACGCGCTACTGGGACTCCTGCCTCACCCGCGAGTTCGCGGCGGTAACCATGGCAGGTGGCGGGACCGAGAACTTCCGCGAGCATCACTCCGCGCGGTTCCGTCACCGCTTCATGCGCAAGACGACCTACCTGAACGAGAAGCTCGGCGGGCCCGCGTGCACGGGATGTGGGCGCTGCGCGCAGGCGTGCACGGTGGACATCGCCGATCCGGTCAAGGTCATCACGACCATCATGGAGGTGACGTCATGAGCTGCTCATGTTCGGGGAACGGCTCGAACGAGAGCCTCTTTCTGCCGCGCGAAGCCAGGATCCTGCACGCCCATCAGCCGACCGCGACCGAGAAGCATTTCACCCTGCAACTTGTCGGCGGTGAGCGTTTCGAGTTCCAGCCGGGGCAGATCATGGAAGTCGGCGTGATGGGTTACGGCGAGATCCCCATCGGACTCGCCAGCTCACCCACGCGCACGGACACGTTCGAGATCGTGGTGCGCACGGTCGGACGGGTCTCGACCGCCATCAACACGAAGGGCAACGGCGATTCGCTCTGGGTGCGGGGACCGCTGGGCCACGGGTTCGATCTTGATGCCCTGCGTGGCCATGACGTGCTCGTCGTGGCCGGCGGCATCGGCATCTGCCCCACGCGCAGTCTCATCCAGTACATCGCGGACCGGCGCGACGAATTCGAGCGGTTCGTGCTCTTCTACGGCGCCCGCGACCCGCTGCAGCTGCTGTTCCCCGAGGATCGTGGGGTGTGGCGCGCGGCCCACGATATCGAATACCACGAGACCGTCGACCGGGCCGATGTCGCCTGGACGGGCAACGTCGGCGTCATCACCACGCTCTTCAAGACCACCCACCTTGCCGCGGACACCCGCGTGGTCATCTGCGGGCCGCCCGTGATGTTCGAGTTCGTCATCCGCGAGCTCGATTCGATCGGCATCAACCGTGAAAACATCTTCGTGGACCTTGAGCGCCGCATGAAGTGCGGCGTGGGCAAGTGCGGGCACTGCCAGATCAACGACAAGTACTGCTGCATCGACGGGCCGGTCTTCCCCTTCTCGGAGATCCAGGCGCTCGAGGAGGCGATCTAGATGACCGAGAAGCGTAAGCCCACCGTCGCCTTCTTCGACTTCGCCTGCTGCGAGGGCTGCCAGATCGAGTTCACCAACTACGGTGACGAGGCGACGCTCGAGCTCCTCAAGCACGTCGAGGTGGTCGAGTTTCGCGAAGCGATGACCGAGACCACCACGGAGCGCATCGACATCGCGCTGGTGGAAGGCAGCTTCACGCGTAAGGCGGACCGCCGGCGGCTGCAGGACATCCGCCGCCGGGCCAGGATCGTCGTGGCATACGGCGCGTGTGCGGCAACCGGCGGCATCAACGCGCTCAAGAACCACCAGGACGACTATCACGAGGCCGTGTACGGCGAGCACGGGCGCGATGCGCACCTGGAGTCCGGCCCCGCGCTGCCTATCTCGGCAGTCATCAAGGTCGACTACGAGGCCAAGGGATGTCCGATGAGCAAGTACGAGCTCCTCGACATCATCTCGTGCCTCCTGCACGGCGCCGAGCCGACGGTCCCGTCGTATCCGGTGTGCGTTGAGTGCAAGCGCCGCGAGACGATCTGCCGCTACGACGAGGGCGACCACTGCATGGGTATGGTGGCCCGCGCGGGGTGCGGCGCGCCGTGTCCGGCCGACGGCATCCCCTGCGAGGCGTGCCGGGGGTTCGTTGATGAGCCCAACCTGCGCTCCCTTGAGAGGGTGCTCATGGAGCGTGCCGGATTCAGTCAGAAGCGTGCGGTCGGCAAGGCCCGCATGTTCACAGCGAACCTGAGGGGCTGATGACGCCGATGCTGCAGAACCTGAATGTGGACATCCATCACCTCACCCGCGTCGAGGGCCACGGCAACATCGTCGTGAACGTGAAGGACGGCACGATCGAGAAGTGCGAATGGCAGGTGCCCGAGGCGCCTCGCTTCTTCGAGGCGATGGTGCGCGGCCGTCACTACTCCGAGGTCGCGCGCATCACGAGCCGCATCTGCGGCATCTGCGCTATCGGTCACACGCTCGCTTCCGTGAAGGCCACCGAGGCCGCACTCGGCATCGAGGTCACGCCGCAGACCAAGAAGCTGCGGACCATCCTCAAGCACGCCGAGAACTTCGACTCGCACATCCTGCACGTCTACATCCTCGTCGCGCCGGACCTGCTCGGCGTGCCTTCGGTGTTCCCGCTCGTGGCTACGCACGGCGAGGTCGTCGCGCGAGCGCTGCGTCTGAAGCGGCTTGCACACGAATGGGGCTCGCTCATCGGCGGACGCACCACGCACCCCACCACGGTCATTCCCGGTGGCTTTGCGAAGCTTCCGACGGTCCGCGAGCTTGCCGCGATGCGCGAGAAGCTGGTCGCTGCGGTGCCCGATCTTGTGGCAACGCTCGAGACCGTGCAGGCGCTCGCGCCGAACATCCCGGCGTTCGACCGGTCCACCGAGTACATGGCGGTCACGTCGGACGACGAGTACGGCCTCTACGACGGCTACGTGCAGACGATCCTGGCCGACGGCGACCGCGCGCGCTACGAGGTGGCGGACTACCGGAGCGTCACCAACGAGTACATCGTGCCGCAGTCGACCGCAAAGCACACGCGCAACCGCCTCGACAGCTACGCCGCCGGCGCGCTCGCGCGCTTCAACGTGAACTACGACCAGCTGCACCCGGAGGCCAAGAAGGCCGCCGAGGCGCTGGGGATCCAGCCCATCTGCACGAACCCGTACATGAACTCCGTGGCACAGGTGGTCGAAGTCGTGCACTCGGCGTATGAGGCGATCCGCCTGATGGACGAGATCATCGCCGAGGGCATCGTTGACGAAGAGCTTGTGCAGCCGACCAGGTTCGGCCGGGGCGCTGCGGCGGTGGAGGTGCCGCGCGGCATCCTCTTCCACGAGTACGAGTACGATGCCGAGGGCATGTGCGTGAACGCCAACTGCATCATCCCGACGAACCAGAACCACGGCAACATCCAGCGCGACTTCGACCAGCTGGTGCCTCAGCTGCTTGCCGCAGAGACCTCGGAGGACGACATGGCACTCCGACTCTCGATGCTGGTGCGTGCGTATGATCCGTGCATCTCCTGCTCGACGCACTACCTGGACGTGGAGTTCCTCAGGTAGTCCGAAACGATGACGCACTCGAGCGCCCGCCCGCGTCGCATGTGGGCGGGCGCCTTCATCCGGAGGGCTTCATGCAGTACCTCGTGGGCATCGGCAACTACAACGGCCTCGACGACTCGATCGGCCTTCGCATCGTCGAGGCGATCGCCGAGGCGGGGCTCGACCGGGGGTTCCAGGCCATCGAGCTTGGTGGCAATCTGCTCGACCTCCTGCACTATCTCGGCGAGGACACCGAGCGCGTTCTCATCGTGGACTCCGCCCGGATGGGCATGGCTCCGGGCGAGTACGCGCTCTTCCAGCCCGATCAGGTGGCCACGCGCAAAGGGTCGGCGGGTTTCAGCACGCACGAGGGTGACTTGCTGAAGGTGCTCGAACTCGGCACAGCGCTCGGAAAGCCACTGCCGCCCGTCACCATCCTGGGAATCGAGCCCGCGGAGATCGAGACGGGCTTCGGCCTCTCGGAGGCGCTCGCGGGTCGCATGGACGAGTACGTGGGGGCGGCGCTCGGCTTCTTCGCCGGGTGATACCGCCGGCGTGCGCACACGCGGAAACACACCGTTCATGCGCGAACTATAGATATTCCAAGCACGCGTGCGATAGAATGCCCTACCACCAGATAGCATCGGCTATCGACGACTAAGGGGGTAGGCATGCTGCAAGAGCGGACACGCAAGGTCCTTGCGCTCGTGCTTGCTGCCGTCCTGACGTTCGGCCTGTTCGGTACCGCGGGCTGCAACCAGGACGACGGCGAGGACGACGGCGAGGACGCCACCGGCGAGGTCGAGGTCATCAAGATCGGCGTTCAGACCGCGCTCACGGGCCCGCTGCCGGACTACGGCGCCGCGGCCAAGAACGGTGTCGAGTTGGCTGTTGAGGAGTTCGGCACGTTCGAGATGGATGGCACGACCTACCAGGTCGAGCTCGTCATCCTCGACGACAAGGCCGAGCCCGCCGAGTCCGCCGTCGTCGCACAGACGATGGTCGACGAGGGCGTTGTCGGCGTCATCGGTTCGCTCACCACCGGCGCCACCCTCTCGGCGATCCCGATCTACGCCGAAAACGGCATCCCGCAGATCAGCGGTTCGGTGACCGGCCCGAAGGCCAACGCCGAGAGTGTCGATACCTTCTACCGCACCTGCTGGAGTGACGCGATCCAGGGCGAGGCGCTCGCTGCATGGGCGATCGAGCTTGGCGCCAAGAAGGTCGTTCTCATGGACGACAACGGCGCGTACGCTGTGGGTCTGGCCGATGTGGCCGAAGCTGCACTGAAGGACGGCGGCGTTGAGACGCTGCGCCAGAACTGCCAGAGCGGCGACAAGGACCTCTCGGCCCAGGTCGCCAACGTCAAGGAGTTCGCTCCTGACGCCCTCATCTTCACCGGTTACCACCCCGAGGCTGGTCTGATGCGCAAGCAGATGATCGAGGCCGGTCTGGGCGACGTCATCTTCATGGGTGGCGACGGCATCAAGTCGGCCGAGTTCGTGGCCGAGGCCGGCGGCGCCGCGAACGCTGCGGGCTGCTACGCCACGTTCGGCGGCTTCCCCGAGGACCAGCAGCCGGGCTATGACGACTTTGCTGCGAAGTACGAGGAAGCATACGGCGAGGCTGTCGGCCCGTACGCGCAGAACAACTACGACGCGTTCGGTGCGCTCATCGCTGCCATCAAGGCCGCCGGCTCCACCGACCCTGCGGACATCGTCGTTGCGCTCCAGGAGCTGGAGTACGAGGGTGTCACCGGCAAGTTCAGCTTCGCTGCCGAGGCTGACGGCGCCATTGCCAAGGGCGACATCGTGGTGGCCGGCCTCGAGCCGTCCAACGTGCCGCGGTATGTCGTTGAGGGCGAGGACTGGGTCGCCGTCAAGTAACTGCGGCTCGTCCAGTACGTGAGTTGATCGGGGGGCGCAGGAGCAATCCTGCGCTCCCCGCGTGCGTCCCGGCGACAGATGGTGCAGAATGCACGGAAGCATCTGCGCGCCACTCCGCCGACAAGGCAGTCCCGCGAGGAGCAACAGTTGAGTCTGGACCACATCGTCAGCGTCACCATCGGCGGCCTGACCGTGGGCATGATCTACGCCCTCATCGCGCTCGGGTACACGATGGTCTACGGCGTGCTGAAGTTCATCAACTTCGCGCACGGCGAGGTCTTCACGATCGGCGGCTACGTGGCGGCGTTCACCCTGCTCTACCTGGGCGTGAGTGACGAAATGTCGCCGCTTGTGCTCGCCGGCTGCATCGCGCTCGCACTTGTCGCAGCCGTGCTCGTGCCGATGATCATCGGCTTCCTGATCGAGCGCATCGCCTATCGGCCGCTCCGGGGCCGCTCGCGCATCATCCCACTGCTCTCGGCCATCGGCGTCTCGATCGTGATGCAGCAGCTCATCATCCTCGTGTTCGGTCCCACGCCGGTCACGATGCCGACGCTCGCGATCGGTTCGGCCGCGTTCGACATCTTCGGCATCCGCATCCGCGTGCTCGCAATCGTGATCATCACGGTCTCGGCGCTGCTCATGCTGGCGCTCACGTACCTCGTGAAGTCGACCCGCATCGGCAAGGCGATGCGCGCGACCTCGCAGGATATGGAAGCCGCTGAGATGATGGGCATCGACACCAACAAGACGATCGCGTTCACGTTCATCGTGGGCTCGGCGCTCGCCGGTGTCGGTGGCCTGCTCGTGGTGATGTACTACGGCTCGCTCAAGTACGACGCCGGTTTCCTGTACGGCCTGAAGGCGTTCACTTCGGCGGTGCTCGGCGGTATCGGCAACATCCCCGGCGCCGTGGTGGGTGCGCTCGTGCTCGGCATGACCGAGACGTACGGCGTGAGCCTCGACCTCGGCTTCCTTGCGTGGTTCCTGGTGGCCGGGCTCGTCCTCGGACTGTACGTGCAGATGGTGCGCGTCCCGCGCCGTCGCCTGCAGCACATCGCCGACGATCGCCGCACGCCGGCCTACGAGCGCAGCATCAACAACGTCTACCGTCTCACTCCGTACTACGGCGTGAAGACGCTGCTGTCCAAGCGCAAGGACGCGCTGCTGTGGGTGTCGGCGGCGCATGCGATGCGGCTGATGTTCGGCAACATCTTCCTCGCGGTGTCCGCGGCGGTGATGTTTGCGAACGCAACGTACCGCATCGACACGCGCTGGCAGCCGGTCATCGCGTTCGTGGTGCTCATGGTGATTCTCATGTTCCGGCCGTCGGGCATTCTCGGCGAAGCCATCACGGAGAAGGTGTAGCCGATGAATCAGATCACCGGTCGCATCTCCTCGCTTCTCGCCAGCGTGCCGCGCGGCGTGTACGTGGCGCTCGGCATCGTGCTCGCAGCCGGGTTCCCGCTGCTCAATCTCATCGGCGTGGTCGAGACGGCGTGGCTGCGCGTGGGCGTGTTGGCACTGCTGTTCGTGATGCTGTCACTCGGACTCAACATCGTCATGGGCGAGACGGGCCTGCTGAACCTTGGCTACATCGCGTTCTTCGCGTTCGGCGCGTACGCGACTGCGCTGCTGTCCTCGCCGAAGTTCGAGATCCAGTGGCCGTTTCTGGCGGTGCTCGCGGTGAGCACGCTCATCGCGATGGCAGCGGGCTTTGTGATCGGCCTGCCGACGCTCAGGTTGCGCGGCGACTACCTCGCCATCGTCACGCTCGCCTTCGGCGAGATCGTGCGCCTCACGATCATCAACCTGCAGGACCTCACAAACGGCCCGAACGGCATCACCGGCATCTACTCGCCGATGCTTGCGAGCGAGAAGGTCGTTGAGGGGCTCGGCGACACTGGGTGGGCGGCGTGGCTCACGATCAACAAGCCGATCGAGTACTACTACCTGGTGCTCGTGTGCGTGATCGCCGTGGCGATTCTACTCTCGAACCTCAAGAACTCGCGGATCGGTCGCGCGTGGAATGCGCTTCGCGAGGACGAGCTCGCTGCCATCTCATCGGGTATCACCGCCTCGCGGGCGAAGATGCTCTCGGTGGTGCTCTCGGCAGGCATCGCGGGCTTCGCAGGCTCGCTCTACGCCTACTACTCCAACGTCATCAGCCCCGAATCGTTCACGTTCATGCAGTCCGTGATCGTGGTCTGCATGGTCGTGCTCGGCGGTATGGGCTCGATTCCCGGCGTGATCCTCGGCGCCATCGTGCTGCAGGCGCTGCCGCAGCTCATCCGCGAGGCCGCGGGTGCGGCACGCAGCGACTTCGAGGTCTACCGGATGCTCATCTTCGGCGTGCTCATCGTCGTGATGGTCATCTTCCGTCCCGAGGGCCTGCTGCCCGACAAGCTGTGGCGACGCGAGTCGCACGAGGTGGATCCGCGCGAGCTGGAGAAGACCCGTCAGAGCCTCTTCGATCTTGAAGAGGGCGAGAAGGACCTGGAGGTGTAGCCGTGGGCGCGATACTCGAACTGCAGGGCGTGTCCATGAGCTTCGGCGGTCTCAAGGCCGTGGACAATCTCTCATTCACCATCAACGAGAACGAGATCGTCTCGATCATCGGGCCGAACGGCTCGGGCAAGACGACCACGTTCAACGTGATCAGCGGTCTGTACGAGCCGGATAGCGGCGAGATCCTTCTCAAGGGGGAGAGCGTTGCCGGTCTGCGCCCCGATCAGGTGCACGACAAAGGTATCTCGCGCACGTTCCAGTCGCTGCGCCTGTTCTCGAACATGAGCGTGCTCGACAACGTGCTCGTGGGCATGCACTCGGTCACCGACGCGGGACTCGTCTCCTCGATGCTGCGCCTGCCGAAGGTCCGCCGCGAGGAGAAGGCGATGCGCGAGCGCGCCCGGGAGATCCTCGAGATGTTCCCGGGCCGGTTCTCCGGTCCGCGGCAGCAGCAGCCTGCGTTCTCGCTCTCCTACGCCAACCGCCGTCGCCTCGAGATCGCCCGCGCACTCGCCTCGGACCCCACGCTGCTCATGCTCGACGAGCCGGTGGCCGGCATGAACCCGATGGAGTCCCACGAGGTCATGGAACAGATCAAGGTCCTGCGCGACAAGGGCTACACCATCATCATGATCGAGCACGACATGCACGTGGTCGAGGGTGTGTCCGACCGCGTGATCGCGATGGACCACGGCGTGATGATCGCCGAGGGCACGTACCACGAAGTCGCCAACGATCCGCAGGTTGTGGAGGCCTATCTTGGCAAGCGAGCAGCAGAAGCCACTGCTTGAGTTCCGGGGCGTCGAGACCTACTACGGGCGCATCCAGATCCTCAAGGGCGTCAACTACGTCGTCCACCCGGGCGAGATCGTCTGCCTGCTGGGCGGTAACGCGTCGGGCAAGTCCACGACGATGAAGACCATCCTGGGCATCGTGAAGCCCGCCAAGGGCGAGGTGCTCTGGGAGGGCGAGGTCATCAACAACCTGCGCACGGCAGAGCGCATCAAGCGCGGCGTGGCCACCGTGCCGGAGAACCGCCGCCTCTTCCCGCACCTCACCGTGCTCGAGAACCTTGAGATGGGCGCCTACACGCGCACCGATACTGCCGAGATAGCGGCCGACCTCGAGCGCGTCTACCAGTTCTTCCCGAAGCTCGCCGAGCGTCGCAAGCAGCGCGCCGGCACGCTCTCTGGAGGCGAGCAGCAGATGGTGGCATTCGGCCGGGCGCTCATGAGCCGCCCCAAGCTCATCTGCATGGACGAGCCCTCCATGGGTCTGTCACCCGCGCTCGTGGACCAGAACTTCGACCTCATCCAGCAGGTGAACGAGCAGGGCGTGGCTGTCTTCGTGGTGGAGCAGAATGCCACCGCCGCGCTTTCGATCGCGCACCGCGGCTACGTGTTGCAGGGCGGGAGTGTCGTCATCGAGGGCACTGCCGCCGAGCTGCTGGAGAACCCCGAGCTCAAGCGCGCGTACCTCGGCGCGTAGCGCGTCTGTCGGACGCCCGGGCCCGCTCGCTCGCAGCCCCTCCCGCACGCCCTGTCCCAGGGAGTACCATCAGTGCAGATGGATCGCCTGAAGGAGGAGCGTCGCCATGTCGCGCAGTCGCCTGTTCGCCGCATTTCTCGTACTTGCGCTGTTGCTGGCCGGGGTCGGCTGTGACGGCGAAGGAGGCGAGGGGGGCGGCACCGAATCAACTTCGGCAGACGAGCTCCCTGACGGGTTCGTGGTCGATGAGGAGAGCGCCGTCGAGCTCGCGGTGACCGGCGACGGCGGCGGCGTGGGCGTGGCGACCGGGGATGCCTACGCGGCGGTCTACGTGCCGCCGGGCGCCGCCGAAGACGGGGCAACCTGGCAGGTCACCCCTCTCGCTGAGGCGCCGGAAGGCGTTCAGTACCCCCTCTGCCCGGGCGTGTATGTGGACACTCAAGGTGAGGACCCCACCGACTGGTGCTCCATCGGCTTCTCGCTTCCGGGCGAGGCATCCCCGAACGCGACCATCGTGAAGCTTGCCGACGACGGCACGGTGGCCGAGGTGGTCGCTACCACCCGCATGGACTACGGCGGACGCACCTTCCTCACCGCCTACGTGCAGGGCTTCTCCCCCTACACCACGTCCGAGGAGGATCAGGCGGCCAGAGATGCCGCATGGGTCGAACAGGCGCAGATGAAGGGACAGACGCCCGACTGGACCATCAAGGTCATCGGGAGCGAGACGCAGAGCGTGCAGGGATGGGAATTCATCTACGATCTCGACATCTTCGCCTCCGGCGGTGGCGTGGGCATGGGCGGGCCGTACAAGGGAACGTGCCTGCTCTCTATGACGGGGAAGTACTCCGAGGATCTTGGCATCGTCCAGAGCCTGGGGGACATCTCCGGCGGCGTTCGTGATGAAAGCTTCGAGTTCTCCGTCGTTGATTTTGAGCTTGTCAATTTGCTCACGGGGGAGACCGGAGGCGAGCCCACGATATGCAGTTCCGGCTACATCAGCGGTGAGGGGTTCGGCAACCTCAACATCTCCGCCACTGCACCTGACGTCCAGGGTGAGTATCATTCCGGCCCCGTCTCGGGTGGTGAGCCCGTTCGCTTCCAGATGCGCATCACCGGCGAGGACGTGCAGGTCGAGATCGAGAACGTCGGCATCTTCCCGGGCAAGATCCTGCGCACGGCTCGGTAGGAGGCGTCATGCTCGCAGCGGCCATCGCCGCACTCATCGGCTCGGCAGCTGTGGCGTACCTGGTCGGCTACACACTCGCTGCTCCGCGCGACGCCTTCATGCGGAAGAAGCGCGGCACGCTCCTGCTCGTCGTGCTCGCTCTGACCTTCATCCCGTTACCGCCGCAGCTACCCGCGCTCGGCGAGGCCGCAGGGCCTCTGAGCAGCGTGGCGGGCAGCCTGGGCTCTGCCCTCGCGTGGCCCGAGGCGCTCGGGAAGGGCGTCTACATGGCGCTTTGGATGATCACGACGCTTCTCGGGCTCCTGGTGGGCATCCGCATCTGGCAGCTAGGCACGGCCGACTGGCGCAGCGGAGCGGGACGCGCGGTCGACTCGTCGGCTGCGAGCAGGGTCATCGGACTCGTGCCGCTTGCCGACTGTATCGAAGACGCGCTCGATGTGGTGAAGCGCGTGGGCCTGACCGAGCGCGAGGTGCCGCGCGTTGCCGAGGCGATGCGCGCCGCAGGGAGGCGGTTCGCCGACAGCCTGCCGCCATCCGACAGCGAGGTGTACCGCCTGGTCTCGGCCCACGTGGCCCCGTCGATCGCGGGCGCAATCACGGGTCTTGTTCTCGAGGGAGCCGGCAGGCGGATCACTCGCGGCTGATGTGTTGCCGGTGTCGATGCGGTCCAAGGCGGGAACGTTCTCCCGTAGTGACGTGCATGGGGGGAGGCCACGATGAGGACGCGACTGTGTTCCGCGATCGTCTTGGGGTTGCTGGTCGCGTCGAGCATTCTCGCCACCGGGTGCGACTCCGGGGTCTACAAGGCCGCCGAAGAGGGCGATGTTGACGCGCTCGTGGCCATGGCCGAGGACGTGACGAAGGACCAGTATGCCATCCGCCAACCCGCCGTCGAGCAGCTCGGTGAGCTCGGGACTCCCGAAGCGGTGGACGCGTTGCTGGGGTGGGCGGAGGGTGAGGCCCCTCTACATCTCGAAGGTGACGTCTACGCGGCACTGGGCGCCACCGGCGACCCGAGAGCGATCGAGCCGCTGCTGACCGCGCTCGCCGCTATCGACCGGAGCAAGTCCGAGTACGACATCGGCCCCGTCGACCAGCTCAAGCTCTGGGGGATCATGCGGGGCCTCGCCAACCTTCCGGACCCGAAGGTGGCCGAGGCGCTGCTCGCCGAACTCGACGCTGGTCACGCGGCTGCCATCAGCGAGATCGAACTCGCCGATGCGCTGGCCGGACAGGGGGAGGCGATCGTCCCGGCGCTCGAGCAGCGCCTGGCCAACGGCGACGAGCCGGTCTTTGTGCCCGCGGCCCGCGCGCTGTGCGACATCTATCGCGCCACGGGCAACGACGCACGGATCACCGAGCTGCTCGCCAACCCCGCGACGTTCCGCATCTACGAAGGAGTGCTCACCACCGGAGGAGTGGTTGAGCCGCAGGTGATGATCGACTCGCTCAACGCCATGGACGATGTGCGCATGGCACAGCGGATGCTCAACTCCAATGTCGAGGAGTACGAGGCTGCGGCCACGGCGTGGGCTGCCGAAAACGGGTACATGATCTCGTCCTGGATCACGCCGTAGCGGCCTCGGCGCGGCCGGCGCGCGTCAGATCCGCCGGTACTTCTTGAGCGCTACCACGTTGGCGCCGAAGAGCACCACGATGAACGCCCAGAGCACGACGAGGTCGAGCCACACCCCGCCGATCCCTTCCGAGCGCAACATCACAGCGCGCATCGCGTCGGCCCCGTAGGTGACCGGGAAGATGCGGCTCAGGAACTGCATCCACCCGGGCGTTTGAGAGAGATCGAGCATGCCCGAGAGCAGGATCTGCGGGATCACGATGATCTGGAGCAGCTGCATCATCTGCAGCTCGGTGGTGGCGAACTCGGAGACCAGGATGCCGAGCAGTAGCGATACGAGCGCCATCGAGAGCGCGATCAGCAGTACGAGCCAGATGCTGCCGAAGTTGGGGAATCCGACGCCGTAGATGCTGGCAAGGACCACGATCGTGCTCTGGGCGAGGGTGAAGAGCCCGAAGCCCTGGGCGTAGCCGAGCACGAGCTCCCATCGGCGGATGGGCATCGCCATGAGGCGTTCGAGCGTCCCGCCGGTGCGTTCGCGCAGGAAGCTGATGCCGCTCGTGACGAACACGAAGAAGAAGATGAACACGCCGATGAAGACCGGGCCGTAGTAGTCGAAGACGCCCATATCGGCTTCGCCGTGCACGTAGGTGATCTCGGGCGCCTCCGGGGCCTTGAACTCCGGCAGGTCGATGTAGTCGGTGATGTCGAGCGTGAGGCCGCCCGGCAGCTTGATCGGCTTGAGGTCGAGTTCGAGAGAGACGAGCGTCTTCATCTGCGCCTGGTTCACCGCTCGCACCACAGAGCCGGTCTTCGCGGCGTCCGAGCCCTCGACCCACACCCTCAGGGTGTCGTCCTCGAGTGTCACGTAGCCGTCGGCATCGGCCTCGCCAAGGCGGGCGAGCGCATCGTTGTACTCCGCGCCGTCCGTCCGGGCACCCGCATCCTCAAGCGCCTCCACGAAGTCGCCGGGGACGTCACCGGTGAGGATGAGCGGCTCGTACTCGGGCGAGCCGAAGATGATGTTGAGCAGGAACAGCGCGAGGATCGGCGCCACGATCATCATGAACAGCGTGCGCGGGTCGTGCTTGAACTGGCGCAGGATCCGGATGGTGACGGCGAGCGCGTTATGCATCGTGATCGGCCCCCTCGGCCCGCGCAAAGTGGAGGAAGGCATCCTCCAGCGTTGCGGCCCCCGCGCGTGCCTTCAGGTCCTCCGGCGTGCCGATGGCGATGAAGATGCCGTCGCGGATGAGCGCGAGGCGATCGCATCGCTCGGCCTCGTCCATCACGTGTGTGGTGACGATGAGCGTCCGGCCTTCGGCGGCCATCTTTCGGAACGACTCCCAGATGCCCACGCGATGAAGCGGGTCGAGGCCGATCGTCGGCTCGTCCAAGATCAGCAGCTCCGGTTCGTGCAGCAGCGCGGTGGCGAGCGAGAGACGGCGGCGCATGCCGCCGGAGTAGTCGCGCGCCTGCTTGCGCGGCTCCACCGTGAGGTTCGCGGTGGCGAGCGCTTTGGCGGCGGCCGCCTTGAGTGCGGGGCCGGTGAGTCCGTAGATGGCGCCGAAGAACTCGAGGTTCTCGCTCGCGGTGAGGTCGGTGTAGAGCGCATCCGACTGCGCCATGTAGCCCATGCGCCGCATGAGCTCGAGCGATGGCATCGGCTCGCCGAATGCCTTGACGAGCCCGGAGACCGGTTCGGCCACGCCTGCCAGGATGTTCACGAGCGTTGTCTTGCCCGCACCGGATGGGCCGAGGAGTCCGAGCACTTCGCCTCGCTCCACGCCGAGCGACACGCCGCGGAGGACCTCCTGCCGGCCGAAGCGCTGGACGATGTCACGGGCGGCGAGAACGGGCATATGCTTCTCCGGATGCGCGCGCGGACGGACAGTGTCGCGAGTGTACGCCTAACCTCCCAACGCGGAGAAGCATCCGCGACCATCTCGCGCGAGAGCGCGCAAGGCGATATCGTGGACTGCATACACAGACCGTCGAACTGCATACACCTTCGGAAGGAGCTTCTCGTGATCAAGGTCGCGGTGTGGGGCACAGGGATGATGGGTCAGGGCCTGCTCGGCTTCATCCTGGACCGGCCGAAAGACATCGAGCTTGTGGGCGCCATCGTCACGAACCCTGCCAAAGAGGGCAAGACGGTCGGCGAGCTTCTCGGCCGCTCGTGCGACGTGAGCATGACCACCGATGCCGCCGCCGTGCTCGCGAAGAACCCCGAGGTCGTGTGCATCTGCACGCAGAGCAATCTGGATGAGATCGCCGATCAGGTAGAGGCGTGCGTGAAGGCCCACGCGAACGTGCTGTGCATCGCCGAGAAGCTCGCGTTCCCGTGGGCGAGCGACCCCGACTGGGCCGAGAGCTACGATGCCCTCGCCAAGGAGCACGACGTGACCGTCCTCGGCACCGGCATCAACCCCGGCTTCATCCTCGATGCACTCATCGTCGCCTGGACGTCGATCTGCCTGCGCGTCGACAAGATCGAGGCCGAGCGCGTGAACGATCTCTCGCCATTCGGCCCCACGGTCATGGCGAGCCAGGGCGTGGGCACCACCGTTGCGGAGTTCGAGCGCGGCGTGGCCGAAGGCACGATCGTGGGACACATCGGATTCCAGGAGTCTATCCGCATGATCGCCGAGGCGATCGGCTGGGAGATCGACGAGATCGTCGAGACACGCGAACCGATCGTGACGAAGGTGCCGCGCGAGACACCGCACGTGAAGGTGGCGCCGGGCGATGTGTGCGGCTGCCGCCACATCGGCCGCGGCTTCAGCAACGGCGAGCTCAAGATCGAGCTCGTGCACCCGCAACAGATCCACCCCGAACTCGAGGGCATCGAGACCGGCGACTACATCCGCATCACCGGCGATCCGAACGTGAACATGTCGAACAAGCCGGAGATCCCCGGTGGCAAAGGGACCTATGCGAGCACCGGCAACTACATCCCGGTCATCACCGAGGCGCCTGCGGGTATCCTCACCGTGACGGACTTGCCCATCCCGCGCTTCTGGGCTCCCACCGAGTAGACCGCCCGAACGAAGGGGCACGCCATGACTGACGAGTTCCGCTGCTCGCCCGGCGACTGGGTCGAGGTCGAGTACGTCCTGCTCGAGCCCGCCGAGCGAGCAGCCGGGCTTCCCGAGGACACCGCGGCACAGCCGCTGCGTGCCTGGGTCAAGGGCTTCGCGCGCGCTGCGGGGATGATTGGAGACGCCATCGAGGTCGAGACGATGTCGGGCCGCGTCGTGGGCGGGCACCTCTCGGCGATCAGTCCCGGCTACACGCACACCTTCGGCACGCCGCCGACCGAGCTTGCGGCCATCGGACGCGAGTTGCGCGCGCGGATCGCGGAGTACCGTGCGGACGCCATGGACGGTGAGTTCGTGCCATCGCACGTGCCGGGCGTCGCCGGCCCGGAAGCGGGTGAGTGAGATGGCGACCCGGTACGAGACCGTCATGGCCCGCAAGGGCGAGATCATGAAGCGCGCGCTCGGCATGGACTACGCCGAGTTCGAGCGGAGTCCGATCGCTTTCGACTACGAGGGCATGATGTCCGCCCACGGCTACACGCTCGAACGGATTCGCGGCATCCAGCGTTCGGCCGGCGTGGGCGGCACGCCGCTGCTCGAGCTACGCAACATCACCGACCTGGTGCGTTCTTATGCCGAACCAGGATACGGCGCGCGGATCTTCGTCAAAGACGAGGCCGCGAACATGGCCGGTTCGTTCAAGGACCGCCGCGCGTCCATGAGCATCCATGTTGCCGGCGAGAAGGGTTTTGCCGGCGTTATCGCCGCCACTTCGGGCAACTACGGTGCTGCCGTGGCGAGTCAGGCAGCGCGTGCCGGCCTCAAGTGCATCATCTGCCAGGAGACCTTCGATTCGCGCCATGTCGGCCAGCCGGAGATCGTCGAGAAGTCGCGGCTGTGCGAGGCGTTCGGCGCCGAGGTCGTGCAGATGACCGTCGGCCCCGAGCTCTTCTTCCACATGCTCGAACTGCTGGACGCGACCGGGTACCTCTCGGCATCGCTCTACTCGCCGTTCGGCGTGTCCGGCATCGAGAGTCTCGGTGCGGAACTCGCCGAGGAGATGACGGCGCTCACGGGCGCGCCACCCACGCACGTGGTGTGCACGCACGCCGGTGGCGGCAACACGACCGGCACGGCGCGCGGTCTCAAGCGAGTGGGCGCGCGGACCGAGATCGTGAGCGCAAGTGTGGACTTGAGCGGTCTGCATATGGCGAGCGATACGGACTTCAACCGCAAGAGCTTCACCACAGGCCACACCGGCTTCGGCGTGCCGTTTGCCACGTGGCCTGATCGCGCCGACGTGCCGCGCAACGCGGCGCGATCGCTGCGCTACATGGACCGCTATCTCACCGTGAGCCAGGGCGAGGTCTTCTACGTGACCGAGGCGCTCTGCAAGCTCGAGGGTCTCGAGCGCGGGCCGAGCGGCAACACCGCCATGGCCGCCGCGATGTCGCTCGCGCGCGAGCTGCCGAGCGACGCCACGGTGGTGGTACAGGAGACCGAGTACACCGGCGCCGGCAAGCACCACTGGAGCCAGCTCGCCTTCGCGCGCACGCAGGGCGTCGAGGTGAGGTGCGGTGACCCGGCCGAGAACGTTCCGGGTAAGGCGATCGTCATCCCCGAGCGTCCCGAGCAGATCCGCGCGCAGGAGGCCGACCTCGGCAAGCTGCACCGCTCCTACGTGCGCAACGCGCTCAAGCACGCCGGCGAGGGCTACCAGCCTACGCCCGAGGACCTCGTCTTCATGGCCGAGGACACGAACACGTCGCCTGCCACCATCGAGGAGATGGTCGCCGGGCTGCGAGCCGGGTAGTCCGTCGCGGGACCCAGGCTTGCGCCGTCCGGCAACGCACGGGCACCGTTCGGCAGCACGCACGCGCCGCCGGGCAGGACACGGGTGTGTTGCAGCGAACGTCTATCGCGAGGGGGCAAGTGGCCCATCTCGTGGCGTCTTGCGACAGCTTTGGTCGATGCCACTCGAATTGCCCGTGCATGTGCGTCAGAGGAGGTAGTGATGATGCGTGACAAGCGACTGTTGGTCCTCGCGTTCGTGCTTGCGGGCATGCTCGCTCTAACGGGTTGCGGCGGCAGTGACGCGGAAGAGGCCGAGAGTGACTCCGCTACCGAGACGAGCGAGGCCGAAGCAGCGACCACCGAAGCTGAAGCTGATGCTGGTGCGCTGCCCGTGATCGATGCATCAACCAACAAGACGGGGTGGGCGCTCGTGTCCGAGAAGTGCACGGTCTGCCACCCCATCACCACGGTGGACGAGGCGCGGCTCGACTGGAGCGGCTGGACCAAGGCCGTCGACCACATGTTGGAGAACGGTGCGCAGCTTACCGAGGAGGAGAAGGCGACCGTCCTCGAGTACCTGACCACACGCGAACAGGTGAAGCTCTACGGCGCCTCAGAAGTCCAGCAGGAGTGCATGGTGTGCCATACCACCGAGCGCGTGAACGCAGCGGTGCTGGACTGGACCGGCTGGGAGGTTGCCGTCGACCACATGATCGAAAACGGCGCGCAGATCGACGATACGCAGAAGGCAGTGATCATCGAGTACCTGGCGATCCGCGGTCCGCAGGGGTAGCCGCTCGACCGCGTCGCATTGAGGGGCCCGGCTCGGGATGAGCCGGGCCCTGTCGCGCTCAGATCAGCCTGAGCTCCACGGGCGTCTCGATGTGGGCGAACGCCTTGCCGTCAGCAGAAACCAGCGGGCACCCGAGTTCCTCAGCGAGCCCAAGGAACAGCGCGTCATAGACGCTGATGTTGTGGCGGTATGACAGCAGGGCTGCGGCGTGCAGGCGCTTTGGAGTGGCCTCGAACAGCTGGATGTGGGGGAGGTCCAGTTGTTCGAGCGCTGTGAGGACGTTCTCCTCGGTGTGCTTCGAGTAGCGAAGGGCGTTTGCCAGTTCGAGCGTCAGGGATCCCGGCGCGACAAGCGCGACCGCATTCCGTGCGCTGGCTTCGAGCAGCGCGAAGGCCTCGGCCACACCGCTCTCACCGATCTGGCAGAACCACTTGAACGCGACGCAGCTGTCGACCACAAGGCATGTGGTCATCGCAGCATCTCGGGGGGAGTGTCCCGGTCCCTGCGCAGCTGCTCCATCATCCGCTGTCCGGTACCCGGCGGCGCCTGAGCTCCTATGCGCTTGAAGGACTCGATCGCGCGCTCGATGTCCTTACGCCGGCGTTCCTCGGCGGACAGGTTCTGGACGTCCACCACGTACCGCGTGCTGGCCTCGGCGATGAACCCGCTTCGGCTCAGGCCGAGCTCGGCCGCGGCCTCGTCGATCTCGCTCACCAGATGCTCGGGCAGGGAGACGTTCACCTTGTAGACTGCCACTCCGGTCACCTCGCAGATACACCAAGTGGATACACCAAGAGTGTACCTACGTGCTCTGACACGCGTCAAGCGGCGGTGCTACACGAACCAGCCGCCGAGCGCGTTGAACGCGTAGCCGATGATCAGGATGCCGGTCACGACCAGGCCGAAGAACGTCGCGAGCAGCGGCGTCTTGACGACCTTCTTGAGCATCACGAGCGACGGCAGCGACAGTGCGGTCACGGCCATCATGAACGCGAGCACCGTGCCGAGGCCGACGCCTTTGCCCACGAGCGCCTCGGCGATCGGCAGCGTGCCGAAGATATCCGCATACATCGGGACGCCGATCAGAGTGGCGAGCACCACCGAGAATGGGTTCTTGTCGCCGAGCACCGCCGCCACCCACTCCTCGGGAATCCAGCCGTGGATGACCGCGCCGATGCCTACACCCGCGAGCACGTAGGGCCACACACGCTTCACGATCTCGGTCACGGCATCCCAGGCGAACGAGAGTCGGTCGCGCCGGGTCATCTCGGGCAGGTCGATGTCGACCAGGTGCGAACCGTACACGAACGGCTCCACGAACCGCTCCATCTTGAGTGCGCTGATGGCCGAGCCGCCAGCCACTGCCAGCACGAGCCCGACGACTACATACGCGCCGGCGATCTTCCAGTTGAAGATGCTCGCAAGCAGGATCACCGAGGCGAGGTCCACGAGCGGTGAGCTGATGAGGAAGGAGAAGGTCACGCCGAGCGGCAGTCCCGCCGACGTGAACCCGATGAACAGCGGGATCGAGGAGCACGAGCAAAACGGCGTGATGGTGCCGAGCAGCGCGCCGAGGATCCTGCCGCCGATGCCGTCGAACCGGCCGAGGATGCGCTTCGTCCGTTCGGGCGGGAAGTAGCTTTGCACGTAGGAGATGACGAAGATCAGCGTCGAGAGCAGGACGAAGATCTTGACCGTGTCGTAGAGGAAGAACTGGACGCTCGCGCCGAGCCGCTCGTCGAGCGGGAGGTGCAGAACGTTCTCCACGAACGCGCCGACCAGGTCGTTCAGCCAGAGCATCTTGAGGAGCTGGTCGTTCATCCAGCCGAACACGGTTGCGAGCAGGTCCATCGGCGTCTCGTCTTTCGGTCGTAGGCCGTACTTCCAGCTGAAGCCCCGGTCCGCGGTCGCTATAACGCTTGTGCCCGTGCCGCGTACACCGTATGCTTCGATGTATGTCGAAGTATACGTACTAGTTCGATGACTGTCGAATCGGAGTTGAGCGACTGTGGCTGACTGTTGCGGGGGGCCCAGAAAGGTTCTTGTTGAGGCGTGCTGCGCCCCGGCTGCTCAGCCGGCGCTGGCGGTCACGCTCGTTTCGGCTCCGGGCTGCGGTTGAGGCGGGGCGCTGATGTGCGACCCCGGTTCGGAGGTCGAATTCGTGGCGGCCGAAGGCTCCACTTGAGACATGCCGTCGGCGTGGCGTGTCCACGTGATCAGCGAGCGGCTTCGCGGCGAGGGTATCCCCGCGGCGGTGATGGAGAAGGATCTGTACTCGCTTGTGGACGACGAGCGCCATGCCGTGCTCGACATCATGGTCCGGCAGCAGGCGGACCCGCCGATGGTGGTCGTGGGCGGGGTGGTTGCCTGCTTCGGCGAGTTGGATCTGGATGCGGTGGTGCGGACGGCGAGGGAGGTGCGTTCCGGTAATGGCTGTTGCTGAAGCGATCACGGAGACGCAGCTCGATGCAGCCCTGAAGGCGCTCGCCTCGGGCCAGCGGCGCGAGATCATCCGCTTCCTGCTCGAGCGCTCGGCGGCGGACACCACCTGCTGCGCCTCTGACGAGGTGTGCGCGTGCAAGCTCTCGGAGCATCTGGGGCTTGCCGCATCCACCATCTCGCATCACATGACCGCGCTCAGGGACGCCGGTCTGGTGACCGCGCGCAAGGACGGCACGTGGGTGTACTACACGGTGCAGCGTGACGTGCTCGCCGCCGTGGGCGCGGCGATCGAAGGACTCTAGCGGCCGCAACCGGCCACGAAACGAAGGGAACCGCTCAATGGAGATCAAGATCCTCGGCACGGGATGTGCCAAGTGCAAGCAACTGGAGAAGACCGTGCGCGAGGCCGTAGACGAGATGGGCCTGGACGCCGAGGTCGAGAAGGTCACCGAGTTCTCGGACATCATGGCGTACGGCATCATGTCGACCCCCGGGCTCGTGGTGAACGGCGAGGTGCGTCTTGCCGGGCGTCTGCCGAAGCTCGCCGAAGTGAAGTCGATCCTCGAGCGCGCCGGGGCGTAGCATGTCCACGCTGTCGCCTGAGGAGTCCACTGCGCCGGAGCATGCGATCTCGGTCGAAGACGAGCTGGCTACGAGCGCCGATGCGCCCCCATCGCCGGGTCGCGGGCGCCTGCTCGTGCTCGTGCTGGCGGTGGCGGTCTTCGCCATCCTGACGGCGATGGTCCTGTCGCGCGGCGGGAGCACCTCGGCGCCGCCTGAGGAGCCGTATGCTACCTCGGCCACGCTCGACGCCGCGCTTGCTGCCGGCGAACCGGTCTACGTGCTCATCCATTCGCTGACTTGAGTCTCCTGCACCGAGCTCGCGGCGGTCGCCGCGGACGTGATGCCGGAGTACGAGGGGCAGGTGGTGTTCGTCGACGCGGTGACCACGGACCCGGCCGCCGATGCGGTACTCGACCGCTACCCCACGCAGTACATCCCCACGTCGGTATTCGTCGGTGCGGACGGCGAGGTCACCGAGACGATCATCGGCCCGCTCACCGAGGCGGAGTTGCGCACACGGCTGGATGGGCTTGCGGCATCCGGGGAGTAGGCCCGGATCAGTGGGGGAGGTCGGGGCGTTCGGGAAGCACGAGCGTGAACGTGGAACCGCGACCGACCGTGCTCTCCACGGTCAGCGTTCCGCCCAGCAGCCGTGCAAGGTTCGCCGAGATAGCCAGACCGAGTCCGGTGCCGAGCTGCGCCGAGCCGGACACGTGCGAACTCTGCACGAATTCGTCGAAGACGCGCTCGCGGTCCTCCTCGGGGATTCCCGGACCCGTGTCCTCGATGCTGATCCCGATCATCCCGGGTGAGTGACGGAAGACCCGCGCCGTTACACTGCCTGTCTCGGTGAACTTCGCCGCGTTGCCGAGCAGGTTCAGTACGATCTGCCGAATCCGGCGGGCGTCCGAGCGGTACGACCTGGCGGCGGGAAGGTCATCGGCGGGCTTGAAGATGAAGTCGAGGCCCTTGCGCTCCGCATCGGGTCTCATCGATTCGACCAGCGCTGAGACAAGTTCGTTGAGGTCGGTTCTGTGGATCTCCAGCTGCACCTGGCCCGCCTCGATGCGCGAGAGGTCGAGCACATCGTTGATGAGCGCGAGCAGGTGTTGGCCGGACCGCTCGATCAGCTCGAGCTGATGGCGCTGTTCGGAGTTCACGTCTCCAGCGAGGCCTTTGCTCATAAGACCGGAGAAGCCGATGATGGAGTTCAGCGGCGTGCGGAACTCGTGGCTGACCGACCGAAGAAACCGGGATTTGGCGTCGCTCGCGGCTGCGAGTCCCTCGTTCGCGGTGGCAAGCTCCTCGCCCGTGTACTGCAGCTCGTCGTTCATCTGCTGCAGCTCCTCGGTGGTGGCCATCAGTTCCTCCGAGGTCGCCTGAAGCTCCTCGTTGGTGGACTGCAGTTCCTCCACCGTGGCCTCGAGCCGCTCGTTCGAGATCGCCAGTTCGTCGGCGATCTGGTGCAGGTCGGCGGTGCGCTCGGCCACCAGCTCTTCAAGCCGCTCGTTGTCGCGCTTGATCTCCGAGGCGTGCATGCGCTGAACGACCAGCGCAGGGGCCGCCAGCACGAGACCGGCCATGATGACCACGAGACCGATGATATACCGCGACCGCACCTGCCAGGCGGCGAACGCCTCGGCCACGTCCACCTTCGAGATCATGAGCCATGGCGTTTCGGGAATCTCCGAGATGTACGCGAGGACCTCACGTCCGCGATAGTCCGGACCTTCCACGATGCCACGCTCGCCAAGCACCGCCTTGACTGCCGGCCTGTCCGTGCTGTCGAGCGGCTCGCGGAGCTCGAGGGCGGTGTCGTCGGCATGCCGCAGGTCGTTCAGGAAGAGCACGTCATCGCCTTCACGCTCCACGAGCAGCGTCTCGGCAGTCTCGCTTGGGGTCGGCCAGCTCTGGATCAGCGGGAACAGGAACTGGTCGACGTCGATGCGCAGGAGGACCGCCGCGATGGCCTGAGCGTCAGGCTCGTCGGAGGCGCTGATGGGCGTGAGCACGTCGAGATGGGGGTCGTGGCCCGACTCGTCGCCGTGAAGCTCGCTCAACACCGGCTCGCCCGACGCCAGTGCCTCCCGGAGGGACTTGAGGGCGTCAGGCTGAAGTTCGATCGCATCGCCGGAGGCGGCGACGAGCATCTCGCCTTCGGTGCTGACGAGCATGACGTCCGCGTATCGGTCGTCGTGCCGAAGCGACCGCAGCGTCTGCACGACCGGTTCGAGGTTCTCATCCGAGGGTTCCGCGAGCCAGTGGATCACCAATTCGCGTGCACCGGGTGCGGCTGCGAGGCGATCGGCGTCAGCGAGACGCTCGCCTCGCCAACGGGCGATCTCCGCCGACTTGAGCTCCGCGATCGTCTCGAGTTCGTTCTCGGCCTGAGCGCGCAGTGTGCGTTCCTGCTCGCGATAGAGCCAGACTCCACCGACGAGGGTCACGACGAGCGCAGAAACCACGGCAGCTGCAATCCATCGCAGCGTTGCGGCTCGCGTAGTGTGTCGCATGGAGTCCCCGCCAAATCGTATCGCGCGGTTACAATCTGCTTTGATAGTACCACCCGACGAACCGATGTCTGCGCTATGCTTGCATGAAACGTACCTTGTTGTGCATAAGTCGACGCGGGAGGACCACGATGGCGCGCGAAGACACGTTTGACGAGGCCCGGAAGCATCTGGTCGGCCTCTCTGACGCCGAACTCGAGGCGCGCTTCTGGGACCTCGCGAAGCAGTGCGTCGATCCGCTCGTGGATCTCGCGCGCACGCACACCTCGCCATCGATCGAACGAAGCGTGCTCATGCGCATGGGCATCGACTCGGTCACCTGCAAGGCCGTGGTGGCCGAATGCGAGGTGCGCGGGTTCCTCGGCCATGGTGCCGGTCACGTGCTGCTCCTGGCGATGGGCGAGTGGGACGTGGATGCGCCCGCAGCCGCAGCCCGCCTCGCGGCTGGCGACGGATGGGACCTCGCCGAGGCGAAGTGGGGTGGCACGCGATGAGCGAGCAGGACCCCCGCTTCGGCAAGCCGCTCAGCGATCCCCCGCTGAGGTCCGACGAGAAGCTCGACGTCGCCGCGCTGCTCGAGGGGCTCGCGGAGTACCGCCCGCGGCGCGAGGGCTGGACGTGGCGAACACTCGTGCCCGGACAGCACGCCTACGAGTTCACCTACCACGAGACGGCCGAGCCGCTCGAGCGCAGCGTGCCGCTCCCGGCGGCACACTACTTCGAGAACATCGACCCGCAGCCTGACTGCGTGATCACGACCGAGATCGCCTCGGGCCGCCCTGAAGACGACATCCGCCGCATGCGCATGGCGGCCTGGCACGGCGCCGACCACATCATGGTCATCCGCACGGCGGGTCAGAGCCACATGGACGGCCTGATCGAGGGCACGCCCGAGGGTGTGGGCGGCATCGCGGTCACGCGCAAGCAGGTGCGCCTCTCGCGCCGGGCTCTCGACCTCATCGAGGACGAGGTCGGTCGCCCGATCAACTTCCACTCCTACGTGAGCGGCGTGGCGGGTCCCGAGATCGCCGTGATGTTCGCCGAGGAGGGCGTGAACGGCGCCCACCAGGACCCGCAGTACAACGTGCTCTACCGCAACATCAACATGTATCGCTCGTTCGTGGATGCCGCGGTGGCCAAGCACATCATGGCGGCGGCGGGCATCCTGCAGATCGACGGCGCGCACAACGCGAACGCCACGGCGGTGAAGGCGTGGAAGGTCATGCCCGAGCTGCTGGTGCAGCACGCCATCAACTGCGCGTACTCAGAGGCAGTCGGCATGCCCGCCGAGCTGATCGCGCTTTCCACTGTGCCGCCGGATGCTGCGCCGGCACCGTGTATGCGCATGGACCTGCCGTACGCGATCGCGCTCCGGGACCTGTTCGGCCGATACAAGATGCGGGCGCAACAGAACACGCGCTACATGGAGTCCGACGGCCGGGACGCGACCGTCTCCCACGTGATGAACCTGCTGATCTCGCGGCTCACCAGTGCGGATATCCAGTCAACGATAACCCCGGACGAGGGCCGCAACGTCCCGTGGCACTACAACAACGTGGCCGCAGTGGATACCGCCAAGCAGTCGCTCGTGGGGATGGACGGCCTGCGCGAGATGGTGCGAGTCGATCGCGAGAACCCGGAGCTCAAAGCGCGCGTACGCGAACTCAAGGAGCGCGCGGTGCTCTTCCTCGAGGCGATGCTCGAAGACGGCGGCTACTTCGCCGGCGTGGAGAAGGCGTACTTCGTGGACAGCGGCGAGTATCCCGAAACCAACGACGACGGTATCGGGCGCGACAGCGCCGGTGGCGTGGCCGCAGGCTCGATCGTGCCGCGGGCGGACGACTACGTGGCACCGGTCTGTCACCACTTCGGCCGGAACAACCTGCCTGTCGGGTACCGGGGGCGTACGTTCGGCGAACAGGCGCCGTGCGCGCTCATGGGCGGCTGCACGTTCTGCGACGATACGAAGATCCCGTTCATCGATGAGCTCGACCCCACCGACAACGCCGCCGAGCGACTTACGCAGACCGCAGAAGCGCGCAGCGCGGGCCTTATCACGCCCGAGGTGGAGTGGGCTGGAGACGGCATCGTGGCGGTCACGATGTTCCTGCCGGCCGCCGAAGCGATCGCCGAGGCCGCCGCGCTCGAGCTCGGCCGTGCGATGAACCTCGAGGACTGCGAGGTCATCCACAAGCGCGTGATGCATCCCGCCGAAGGCACGCTGATCGAGCTCAAGGGCCGCCTCGAGGTGGCGATCGATCCGGCCACCCTCGAGATCCCGGAGCCGCCCGAAGTGCTCACCGACGACGAGATCCGCGACTTCGTCCACGAGCGCAACATCCGTTGCGTGGCGGCCACCGTGGGCGAGGACGAGCACTCGGTGGGCATGCGCGAGATCATCGACATCAAGCACGGCGGCCTGGAGAAGTGGGGCTTCGCCGTGACCTACCTCGGCACGAGCGTGCCCATCGAGAAGGTGCTCGACGCCGCCATCGAGCACGCAGCCACCGTGGTGCTCATCTCCACGATCATCAGCCACGGCGACGTGCATCGCGAGATGATGGAGAAGCTCACCGACCTGGCCGAGGAGAAGGGCGTGCGCGACCGGCTGCTGCTGATCGCCGGAGGCACGCAGGTCACCGACGAGATCGCGTGCGCGAGCGGCATGGACGCCGGCTTTGGCAGGCGCACGAAGGGCATCGATGTGGCAAGCTTCGTGGTGCGCGAAATGCGCGCACGCGAACTGTAACGAAGCATCTTCTGCGCGGAGGCGACCCATGACCAGCAACGACGACTTCGATGTGAACAACCCCGATTCCGCCATCCGCGCTCGCGCGCTCATAGATCGTGGGATCGCGCAGGCCGAGGCCGGCGAGCGCATCGCAGCCATCGCGTCGCTGAAGGAAGCCGAGAAGGTGGCAGCCGATGCGGGCCTCACCTCGATTGCGATCGGGGCGCACATCAACCGCGGCTGGGCGCTGTGGTACGCCGGCGAGATGGCCGGAGCGATCACGCTCTACTCGGAGGGCGCGCAGATGGCGCGGGAGGCGGAGGATATCGAGCACCTTCGCGTGGCGCTGAGCAACCTCGGCGTGGCGTACAGCACGATGGGCCAGCATGCCGAGGCCCTTGCCGTGTACGAGGAGTACCTGCCCTACGTGGTCGACGACGCCGCCGAAAGCGCCGACGCGCATCTCAACACCGGCACTGCGCTCGTGGGGATGGGACGGCCGGATGAGGCGACCGCGCACTTCGAGGAGGCCGAGCGCCTGGCGACCGAGGCCGGTCTGCGCGAGCCGCTGGTCATCGTCCACCTCAATCGCGGCGTCTTACTCGAGCGCGAAGGGGACACAGACGGCGCGTTCGATCTCTACTGGAAGGCGTTCGACATCGCCGAAGAGGCCAAGGATGCGGACCTCGTCGGCAGGGTGACCATGACCCTCGGGCGAGCGTATCTGCGCGTTGGTGACGACACTCACGCGTGCGACTGCTTCGGCGAGGCAGCGAACGCGTTTCGCTATCTCGAGGATTCCGACCGGCTTGCCGACGCCCTTCACCGCCACGGGCTTGCGCTGCGGCGCGTGGGCCTGGGCGACGCCGCAGTCGAGGCGTGGCAGGAGGAGGAACCCATCCTGCGCGAGCGGGCAGACGAGCTCGCGCTCGGCGAGTGCATCTTCTTGCAGGCGCAGGTGCTCGGCGCGCTCACGCCGAGTCCCGCCACCGACCTCACATTCTCCGAGGCTGCGAGCCACTACAACAGCGCGAAGGCGACCGACCGGCTGGCCGAGGTGTACCACGCGCATGCGCAGTGGCTACGCGACCGAGGAATGGATGATGAGGCTGCCAGTCGGCTGAACAAGGCGCTCGAGGCGCTCGAAGCTGTCCCGAACCCGACGGTCGAATGCCGGGCGCGCGGACTGAACGCACTCATGCTCGCGGATTCCCGTGACTTCGAGGCCGCCTCCACTGAACTCGACGCCGCCGAAGCGGTTGCCGAGAGCAACGGCGATCAGCCGGGCGTGACCGGCGTCCGTGCGCGGCGCGGGTACGTGCTGGCGCGGGAGGGGAAGCCGGTTGCGGACGTGATCGCGCAACTGGAGGCCGCACTCGAGCACGCACAGACTCTGCCGAGGCCCGAGATCGGCGAGCAGGCGGTCGACCTGGTGATCGCCGAGATCGATCAGCGCTGCGGCGGCAGCTACGGAGAGACGCTTCGCGGATGGCGAACGCCGCCCCAGGCGGATTCCGCCGCCTCCGCAGAGTAGAGGTAGGAGCCGATGCCCGAACCCCGCCAGGTAGACGCACTCGTTGCTGAGATCGGCTCGACCACCACGGTGGTCTCGGCGTTCGAAGGCCTGTCCGAGGGTTCCGTTCGCCCACTGCGCCTCGTCGGGCAGGGCTTCGCGCCCACGAGCGTGGCCGCAGGCGACGTGGGCGTGGGCGTAGAGGCCGCGCGTGTCTCGCTCGAGAAGACGACCGGTCCGCTCGAGCCTGATGTCACGCTTGCCACCTCCTCGGCGGCGGGCGGTCTGCGCATGACGGTTCACGGCCTCACGCAGAAGATGACCGCGATGGCTGCGCGCGAAGCGGCGCTCGGCGCCGGTGGCGTTGTCGAGTTCCAGACGGCCGGCAGGCTCCGCGACCACGACCTTGAGGCGATCGACCGCGCGCGGCCGGGTCTCATCCTGCTTGCCGGCGGCGTGGAGGGCGGAGACAGCGACGTGGTGGTCTACAACGCCCGGCGCCTGAAGGACCTTAAGTCGCGTCCGATCGTGATCTACGCCGGCAACTCGGCGGCCGCCGATGAAGCCCGCGCCACGCTCGAGGCGGCTCACTTCCGCGTCCGCGTCACGAGCAACGTGTATCCGGGCGTGGATGAGCTCGACATCGTCCCGGCCCGTCACTCCATCCACGACGCGTTCGAGGAGCACATCACCCATGCGCCGGGCATGGAGCGGATCGGTGAGTTCGTCAGCGGCCCGATCCTGCCCACGCCGGGGGCGGTGCTCGTGTCCGCCGAGTTGCTCGCCGAGATGCTGGGCGACCTCGTCGTGATCGACGTGGGGGGCGCCACCACCGACGTGCACTCGATCACCGACGGCTCGCCTGAGATCGCGGCGATCGCCACCGACCCGCAGCCGCACGCCAAGCGCACCGTCGAAGGCGACCTCGGCACGTACGTGAGCGCGCGGCACGTGCTCGAGCTGATGACGCCAGCGGGCCAGATGCACCTGCTTCCTCCCGCGATCCCCGGCACGCCCGAGGAGATCGAAGTTGCTTCGGCGCTCGCGCGGACTGCCGCGCGTGTCGCGGTCGAGCGTCACGCGGGACGCCTGGCGCACCTGTATACGCCGAAGGGTCGGCAGACCGTAGCGCGCGGTCGCGATCTCACCGCCTGCCGGTTCGTCATCGGCACGGGTGGGGCGCTCACGCGGTTGCCCGACGGCGAGGAGCTGCTCGAGGCGGCGCGCGCGGGCGCGTCGGACACCGATCGCCTGCTTCCGCCCTCCGATGCGCGGATCCTCCTCGACCGCCACTACGTCTTCGCGGCGTGCGGTGCGCTCGCGGCGCGCTTCCCGGCCGAGGCGGTCGTCTCGCTCATGCGCGCGAGCATCGGTATCTAGCGGCTTTCAGCAGGGTTCCCGCGAACGGGAACGGGCCGCCCGAAGGCGACCCGTCCCGATCGGTGCTGCGTGACCCGCGCTACACGACTCCCGCCAGGTGCAGCCGCTCGAGCGTCTCGGTTGTGGGGAGCCCCGACTTCAGGTCCCAACCCATCGCTGTGTAGAAGCTGTCGAGCGCCTTGTCGAGGTCCACGACCTGCCCGGCGCCACGTCCGTCTGCGGCCGGTTCGCTCAGGAGCCGCTTTGGCAGCGTGTCGTCCGAGCGATCGAAGCCGAACTTGGCGTTGATCAGGCGCTCGAGGTCGATGACCCGCTCGGCGGAACGGAGCAGGTCCTCCTTCGTCCACACCTCACCTGTGGCCGCGGTGAGCAGCTTGGCCCAGGTGGACGGCTGCACGGCGAGCGTGATGACCGTGAACAGGCACACGCCCAGCTGATTGGTGGCCATCGAGAGCTCCATGAAGGGCTTCACCCAGGCCTTGTTGCCGTCATCGAGGAAGTCGACGTCTTCGGTGATACCGAGTTCCTCATTGCGGTAGGCAAACGCGTCCACGACCGATGCATACGGACGCAGATGGTCAGCGCCGCGTGGCGACACCGCGTGGCTGACCGCCTCGCCCTTGCTCCCGGCAACGCCGCAGCTTGCGAGTTCGAGGCCCTTGACCTCCATCACGTACTTGCCGGCATCGCCGCCGATCTTCTCAGCAGCGCGCCTCGAGCCCTCGGCAAGCGTAGCGCCGAAGCCCTCGCGAAACGCCATCTGGCGGAGCACCTCGGGGAAGATCGTCCCGTTGCCCCACGTGTATTCGAGACCGCCGGTATCGCTGGCCGTGATAATGCCCCGGTCCCACCACTCCATCGCGATCGCGATCACCTGTCCGGCCGAGATGGTGTCCATGCCGAGGTCGTTGCACACGTAGCTCGCCTTGGCGATGGCGTTCACGTCGTCGACGAGGCACTTCGAGCCGAAGGCGCCGAGCGTCTCGTACTCGGGTCCGCCACCGCTTTCGCCGGCCCATTCGCCTGAAGTGATGGTCGTCTTGCGGCCGCACGCCACCGGGCAGCCCGAGCACGCGTACGGCTTCACGTCGAGGGTCGTGTGGTACGCTGCGTGGCCGATCTTGTCGATCGACTCCGGCCACTCCTGGCGCTGCCAGTTCTTCGTAGGCAGCAGTCCGAGCGCGCTGATCGAGTCGTAGAAGCTCGGCGTGCCGTAAGGCTTGAGTTCGTCTTTCACGAACTCCTCGGACAGCAGCTCCTCGCGCGCCGCCTTGGCGATCTCCTTGAGTCCCTCGAGGTCGGCCAACGGGAGGTCCTTGGTCCCACGGACGGCCATCGCCTTCAGGTTCTTCGAGCCCATGGCTGCGCCGCCGCCACCGCGGCCAGCTGCGCGCTCCTTGTCGGTGACTACGCAGCTGAACGCCACGCCGTTCTCGCCGGCGGGGCCGATCGAGGCGAGCTGCCAGCCCTTGCCGTCGAGCGTGGCTTTGAGCGTGTCCTCGGTCTCGCGAACTCCCTTGCCCCACAACTCCGGGGCATCCACGATCCGCACGTCATCGTCATCGATCACCACGTAGACCGGGCTGCTCGCCTTGCCTACGAACGCCACAAGGTCATAGCCGGCCTTCTTGATGGGCGGGGAGAGCTGGCCGCCCACGTTGGCCAGGCCGAGGCCGCCGCTGGTGTACGAGTGGAAGACGAGCACCGTGCGCCCCGAAGACGGCGCCTGCGTGCCGGTCAGGGGGCCGACCGCGAAGATCACGGGCTGCGACGGCGCGAGCGGGTCGGCGCCGTAGTCGGCAAGATCGTTGAACAGGCGCACGCCAGTGCCCTCACCACCGACGTAGTCGCGGAACCACTCGTCCGGGATCGGCCGACGCTCGACCTCCCGCTTTGTGAGATCGACGATGAGTGCTACACCCCAGTTACCCTTCATCGCTCCTCCGATCCTCAGACCAGCCGACAGTCCGCACACCGCCCCGGATGGGGTGGTGGTGTGACCGCAGTCCGCGGCGACGGAGGCCCGTGCGGAGGCGCACGAGAACCGGGGTCGTGAACGCCGACCGGCCGGGGTCAGACGCCGCTATGCAGTCCATACCCATGTTCATGCATGCTTGTGCCGATGTTCACGAGCGAATGTGATGCGCTCGCGATGACGCCGCGCATCGTGTTGACCGTCCTTGAGAGCAGGAGTAGCGTGATAGCTGTCTCCGAGCGTTGCGACCTACGGGAGCAAGAGCTCCACGGTCGCAGGGCCGATAGGGTCAGCAGGGAAACCGGCTGGCCTCCCGCTTGGAAAGGAGATCGCAGGAGCGCCCCCGGCGCTCCGGATTCGCCTTTCCCGCGCGGGGAAGGCGTTCTGCTTCCCTGAACGGGATTGTCGGCATCGCCCGGGAGACGTGGTGGTGCTGGTTGCGCCTGCAACCGCGCCGCCCCGCTCCCTGCGGCGGCAGGACGGCCGGGTCCGCCGTCGCGTCATGAGGGGGCCTCGCTCACGCGGGGCCCCCTTCTCCTGCCCGGAGCACGTCGGCTCACGCGGCGAAGTCCGCCCGCGGCATTGACCGAGTCGGCCGCCGGTAGTAGGGTCAAACGGTCTCCGAGCGCTGCGACCTACAGGAACCAACCCAGGGTCGTAGAGCCGATAGGGTCAGACGTGGAAACGCTCTGGCCTCCCGTTTGGAAAGGGGACCCACAGGGGCGCGTTGTGCCCCGGTCTGCCTTTCCCGACGCGGGAAGGGCTTTCCTTTTCCCGCTCGGGCGCGTTGGCGCGCACCCGGAGACCCTCCGCGGAGGAGGTGGCTTGCGATCGGCTGCTGCCGGTCTGGGGAAGGGGGCGCACTATGCGCAAACGTTGGGCTGTGTTCGGCGTGCTGGCGATCGTGATGTCGGTGGGGGCGATCGCGGTGCTCGCGCCGGGTGCCGAGGCGGCGTATCACCATGCGGGCGAGATGGACTCGGACTACTTCCTGGTGGCACATCCCGAAGCGGCAGGTACGAAGCTCGACTCCTGCACGCTGTGCCACTGCGGCGGGAAGGTCGGCAAGGCGGCACTCGGCACGTGCGAGTGGTGTCACTACACGTATGGGTACGATGCGCACGGCGACATCCTCAAGACGCTCAACCCGTACGGCAAGGCCTACCACGATGCCGGCAGCGACACCAACGCGGTCGTGGCTATCGAGGCGCTTGACTCGGACGGTGACGGCTACAGCAACATCGACGAGATCGCGGCGATCCGCTATCCGGGTGATGCGGACGACGACCCGACCAAAGTCGAGGCGCCGTACAAGGTCTACACGCTCGCCGAGGTCGAAGCGATGCCGTCGCAGACGCAGTTCCAGCTCATGAACACGCACAAGTCGGGCGACTACTACGCTGAGTACACAGGCGTGCCCATGGAGTACGTCCTCGGCGACGCCGGTATGCTGCCGTCGGCGATCGGAATCCAGGTACTCGCCGCCGACGGCTTCGGCGTGACGCATCCGCTCGATCCCACGACGGGCTTTTACCACGTCCGGGGCATCTACCCACAGTCGACGTTCTACTGGGATGCCGAGGCGGACAAAGCGTCGAACCCGGCGTACGGCTGGTGCGATTACAGTGCGGCTTCGGTCGCCGGGCGCGTCAACGGCGACCCGATCCCGGTCGAGGGCGGGGCGCGGCTGCTGCTTGCGTACAAGTACGAGGGCGAGTACCTTGCGCCGGGCGCTCTCAATGCGAGCGGCAAGCTCGACGGTGAGGGTCCGTTCCGCGTGGTACCGCCGCAGCGCGTCCCCGGTCCTCCGGACCAGTCGTCGACGTCGCTCATCCAGGACGTGATCTGGCCGTTCGACCAGCTCGAGCTCACGACCGACCACAACGCGGGCTTCTCGTCGAAGTGCGTCACGGTCGTGAAAGTAGAGCCGCTACCTGCGGGCACGACCGATATCGACACACTCGAAGCCGGCTGGGAGTACGTCCGCGATGGCAAGGTCGTCGTGTATGGCGCCATCGACCCGATCCCGACGGTGCTTGCCAAGACCGCCGACCTGCAGGACTTCGTGTACACGCTCGAGCGCGGGGACCTGCGCGGGAAGAACATGGACGTCGCGTATGCGAAGAAGCTGGACGTCCTTCTCAGGCAGATCGACAGCGGCGCGATCACCGGCGCCGAGGAAAAGATCGTGAACGACCTGCTGCCGAAGGTCGATGGCGTGGTCGAGACCGGTGAGCCGGACGGGGACGACTGGGTCATGGACCCCATCGCCCAGCGCCGCATCTACTGGTCGCTTCAGGAGCTGCTCGTTTTGCTCGCGATCGACGCCTAGTCGATCCGAGCGCCCACCGGGCGGGGGCTTCGCGCCGAAGCGCGGAGTCCCCGCCTCGCATTATCCTTCACCAGGTCGCTTGTCGCGGCTGCCCGCAGTCCCTTGGCGTACGATAGTGGCGCACGCGCAGCCCGCTCGCCGAGGAGCCGCCATGACCGCGAAGGCCACCGTCACCGTCGACCTCGCCAAGGTCACCGAGAACACGCGCCGCGTGGTCGATGCGCTCGGCGGACGCGGTGTCTACGGCGTCACGAAGGTGACGTGCGGTTCTCCCGAAGTCGCGCGCGCGATGCTCGCCGGCGGCGCTGCAGGCATCGCCGACTCCCGGCTCGAGAACGTCGCGCGCATGCGTGAGGCGGGCGTGATCGCCGAGTTCTGGTCGCTCCGCGCTCCGGGCCTTGCGCGTGCCGAGGAAGCCGTGCGCCTCATCGATGTCTCGCTCGAGAGCGAGATCGAGACGGTGCGGGCGCTCGATGCTGCGGCGCGCGCGCTCGGCAAGCGGCACCGCATCGTGGCGATGGTGGACCTCGGTGATCTGCGCGAGGGCATGATGCCCGCCGATCTGCCCGCGTTCCTCGATGTAGCCGAGGGCCTGCCGAACATCGAGGTTCACGGCATCGGCACGAGCCTCACCTGCTACGGCGCGATCGTGCCGGATGCGGAGAACCTCGGCGAACTGGTGACGCTTACACGGACTGCAGAAGCCCAGCTTGGTCGGCGCCTTCACGTGAGCGGCGGCATGTCGAGCTCGCTCGATGCGCTCGTGGACGGCATTCTGCCCGAGCGCATAGACAGTCTGCGTATCGGCGAGTCGATCCTGCTCGGCGTCTCGACGGTCACGCGCGAGCCGATTCTCGGTCTCCACACTGACGCGATCATCCTGAGCGCGCCGGTGATCGAATGTCTGCGGAAGCCGTCGGTGCCGCGCGGCACGAGCGCACAAGACGCGTTCGGGCAGCGGCCGGTCTTCCTCGACCAGGGCGAGCGCCTGCGCGCGATCCTCGCGATGGGGCGGCAGGACGTGGTGCCCGAGGGCATCGTGCCGGTCGATCGGCGCGTACGCGTGCTCGGCGCATCGAGTGACCACCTCGTGCTCGACGTGGAGGATCTGCCCGCGCCACTGCGTCTGGGTGACGCGATCGCCTTCGTGCCCAACTATGCCGCCACGCTTGCGGCGTTCACGTCGCCGTATGTAGAGAAGTGTTTCCTCGGCGGGTAGGAACCAGGCAACACAGTCGGCGCAAAGGGGGCGATCGCCGTGGGGGTGAAGCGGATCGCGGCAGCGTTCACGATCCTGTGCGCGGTGACCGCGCTTGTCGCACTTGGCGGATGCATGTGTTCACCCAGTAGCGAGGCCAAGATCGAGGTCACTGCGTCCGCTCTGGAGGTGGAGGCCGGGGGCACCATCACCCTCACGGCGGAAGCCTACACACTCGGTCCAGGCCTCAACGAGGGGCGCACCAAGTCCGATCGGCAGCCGATCGAAGTGGCATGGAGAGTCACCCCATCGGCGGGCGCGGGTACCGGCTCCTGCAGTCCCGAGTCGGGCAAGTCGACTACCTTCACATCCGAGGATCCCGGGGAGTACAAGATCGTGGGCAAGGCGAAGGACGGCCCCTCGGACTACGTCTACGTGAAGGTCCTCCCCTCCACGTACCTGCTCAACATCGGCAACGGCCTTGTGGTCACCGGTGGCGGCACGCCGCCGAGCTTCACGATCGATGCGCCGCACATGATCACCGAGATGTACTCGTACAACTACGGCGACGGCGAGGGGAGTCCCGGCCCCGGCACCCTCGCGCTCAGGGCCGCGGACGGCACGGTCTACGGTCCATGGGAGTGCACCGCCGACGAAGGCCAGGGAGGCGTGCCGAACGCGCTGTGGTTCGCGTATCCGGATGCAGAGATCCCGGCCGGAACGTACACGGTGGTGAACTCGAACCCTGAGACGTGGTCGCAGAACGAGCAGTCCGGTGGGCTCGGCTTCGCCTATGTGAAGGGCACGCCGGTCGGGGAGTAGGGATATGCCTGCTACTGCCCCAGCATGCGGTACACGCCGCCGTTGAGGTCGACCACGTACAGCTCGCCGTCTTCGTCCTCACCGAAGCTCGCTATCAGCATGTCGTTGTCGATGAGCAGGCGCGTCTGAACGCTTCCGTCGGCCGCCCGCTGCAGGCCCCATACCCGGCCAAAGCTGAAGTCGGCGTAGAAGTAGGTTCCCCACAGCGCCGGCTGCGCGGAACCGCGGTACACGTAGCCGCCCGTGATCGACGTGCCGGTCTGCCGGTCGTACTCGAGCACCGGCATCGTGAAGCCTTCGGCCGAAGGCGATGCCTCCGGCGGGAAGGGGTGGGTCGCCTCCCACGTGCTCCAGCCGTAGTTCTCGCCGCCCGCCGAGGCGCCGGGCTGGAAGTCGATCTCCTCCCACGCGTTCTGACCCACGTCGCCGATCCACAGGTCGCCGGTCTTCCGGTCGAAGCTGAACCGCCACGGGTTGCGCAGCCCGAGCGCCCAGATCTCCGGCGCCCAGCCAGGCTCGCTGACGAACGGGTTGTCGGTCGGCGCGGTGTACGGCGTGCTCGCGTTCGCGCTCCCATCGAGGAGCACGTCGATGCGCAGCATCTTACCCAGCAGGCTTGCCGGGTTCTGGCCGTTGCCCTGCGGGTCGCCGCCGCTTCCGCCGTCGCCCATGCCGATGTAGAGCATCCCGTCGGGCCCGAACGCGATCATCCCGCCGTTGTGGTTCGCGTAGGGCTGCGGGATGGTGAGCCACACGTGCTCGGATGCGGGGTCGGCCTTGTCGCCTGTGACCGTGAAGCTCGAGATCATCGTGGCGCCATCGCCGCGGGTGTAGTTCACCCAGACCGTCTGGTCCTCGGCGAACTGCGGGGAGAACGCCATGCCGAGAAGTCCCTGCTCGCTTTGCGTGCTCACCACGCCTGAGAGATCGAGGAGCGGCTCGACCAGGCGTACGTCGTCCTCGAGGACCCACGCACGGCCGGACTTCTCGAGCACGACCAGGCGGCCCGAGCCGTCGGGGATGCCGGTCACGAAAACCGGCTGGTCGAAGGCGGAGGCCACGGGCTCGAGCGTGAGCGGCAGTTCGGCGAGCGGCGTGGGGGTGGGTTCCTCGGATTCGGCCGGCTCTTCGGCGGCTGGCGTGGTGCCCACCACGTCGGGCTCGCCGGTGGGCTCCTTCTTGCAGCCTGCGGTCACGGCGAGCAGGAGCGCAAGCACGAGCACGATCACCATGGTCCTGATGCGCATGGTCCACTCCCTCATCGAGACGGCCTCCGTCGGCTCCTTAGGTATACCCGCCTGCGGTAGTCGCGATCTCGCACCGCTACAATGGCCGCATGCGAACGCGCGCCGCCTCGACCCTCGTCCTCTTGCTCGCCGTGGTGCTCGCGGCGGGATGCACGCTCCTGCCCGCGCCGTCCGAGGAGCCTGCGCCCGGGGCACCTGTGGTGACGCGTGCCGAGGTGACCCGCCACACCGACGGCGACACCGCGCGCTTCCGACTCGCAACCGGCGCCGAGGAGAAGGTGCGCTTCATCGGCATCGACACGCCCGAGGTGGGTGAGCGCGCCGAGCCCTTCGGCGAGGAGGCTGCTGCCTACACCGCTGGCGCGATCCCCGTGGGCACGACGGTGTGGCTCGAGACCGATGCCGAGCTTCGCGACGAGTACGGCCGGCTGCTGGCGTACGTGTGGCTTGAGGAGCCGACGACAGGCGATGCCGCCCAGGTGCGCGCACACATGCTGAACGCGCAGCTTGTGCTCGATGGCTATGCCAACGCCTACACCTACCCGCCGAACGTGAAGTACACGGACGTCCTCAAGGATCTCCAGGCCGAGGCTCGCGAGGCGGACCGGGGATTCTGGGCCGAGTAGGCACCGCGAGAGGCGTCTCCCGCCGCGCAGTTGTAGACTGCTCGTAACGTCACCCAAGGAGGACTGCATGCCCGCGACCCCCGAACCGCTCGAGCGCCTCAGCTTCGACGCCGCCGTCCTCGTGAGCGAGCACCCGCCGGTGCTCCGCAATACCAACAAGCTGGTTGTCTACACGAGCGCCTGCCCTGAGGGCAGCACGCCTGCCGGCACGATCGGCTACACCCGCTGGTCGGCCATGGCGCTCCCGGATCGCGTGCACCCGGCAGCCGCTGCGGGCATCGCCGAAAGCCGGCCCACCATCTACGACTACGCGCCTGTGGACCCGAGCGCGCTCGAGTGGCACGTCAACTTCGCCGATCCGCTGCTCTTCTACGCATATGGCTCCGGTCTGTTCGCGCAAGACGAGATGCAGTCGGCCGAGCACCCGGCGCTCGGATCGCTCGTTGAGTCCCTGCACGTGGGGACGCACCGCGCACTTGCCGAGGACGACAGCGGCCCGACACCCGTCCTCGTCACCGGTGTGGAGCGTCGGTGTCACGTGGCGACCGACCGCAACGAGGCCGAGGGACGCCCGCGGGGCCTCTACGGCAACGAGTTCTCGGCGGCATCGCAGGAGACGGTGCGCCGCGCCACCACGCGCCTCGACCCGCCCACCATCTCGAACCTCATCGCGCTTGCGGCGCCCTCGTACGGCATGGGCATGTACACGCGCGAGATGATCGCGCACATCCTTGTGACGGCCTATACGGGCTTTGCGGCTGCAGTCGCCGAGTCGGCGAGCATCTGCACCGGGGCGCCGGTCGTCGTGCACACCGGCTACTGGGGCTGCGGCGTCTTCGGCGGCGACCGCGTTGTGATGTCGCTTCTGCAGGTGCTCGCGGCGGGGATGGCCGGCATCGACCGCCTGGTGTTCCACACCGTGAGTGCCGAAGGGGCCGAGCCGTTTGAGGAGGCGCTTGGCATCGTGCGCAACGAGCTTGCGCCCGGCGGCAGCATGACCCCTCAAGAACTCATCAGCCGCGTTGTGACGCGCGGCTTCATGTGGGGCATGAACGACACACGATGAGCGCACGGTGCGCACCCACCCCGCAACGGTAACGGCCGCGGCCGCCCGAGCGTTTACGTGCAATCGGGGCTGTTGTTTGCAGCACCAGGGGCATGCGTTTGCGGCATAGGGAGGGGCACAATGGGGAGACGTTCGATTCGCTTTGTCGTTCTCGTCACCGTGGCGGCGCTCGTGGCTTCGATGGCCGCACCCGCCTTCGGCGTGGTCGCCAGAGGCGGTGATGAAGGCGCCGTCAAACAGCGCGGAAGCGACAAGAAGGCGCATCCGCTCGGCGACAAGAAGGCCGCCCTCAGGGCAAACGCGCTCAAGGATAAAGCCTCCGGCATGGCCACCGGCGACGTCTACGAGGTAGCGCCCGGGCAGTTCGCGGAACTTACGCTCGAGGACACGGGCATGGTCTGGACGGTCCCCGGCGAGTTCTCCGATCTGTCGCACAACAGCATCCTCGAGCCCGACCGCACCGTGGACAACTCCACGATCTGGACCGAGGACTTCGGCACGGAGTACTACAACACGATGCTGTACGCGCGTGGCACCGACGTGAACTCGGTGGCCGAGTACTTCCTTGAGCAGTCGAGCGGGCGCTACACCATCGACGGCGAGTGCGAGGACTGGGTCGCCGTACCGGGTGACCACACCGTCTACGACGACGGCGACGGCACGCCGGATACCTCGGAGAACGTGTGGCTGTTCCTCGACGACTCGCTCGACGGCTGGTACGCGAAGCAGATCGCTTCCGGGATGTCTTCCGCCGAGGTCGACGCCTACCTCGCGCGGTACGACACGTACGACCGGTACGACTGGGACGGCGATGGCGTCTTTGCCGAGTCTGACGGCTACATCGACCACTTCCAGTCGCTCCATGCCGGTGAAGGCGAAGAGGCCGGCGGTGGCGTGCTCGGCGACGAGGCCATCTGGAGCCACAGCTGGTACGCGTACTACGGCCTCATCGGTAAGGTCGGACCGTCTCCGGAGTACCTTCTCGGCGGCGTGCAGATCGGCAGCAGCAGCTACTGGGTCGGCGACTACACGATCCAGCCGGAGAACGGTGGCGTGGGCGTGTTCGCGCACGAGTACACGCACGACCTCGGCCTACCCGATCTCTACGACACCGCGGGCGGCGACAACGCCACGAGCTTCTGGACGCTGATGGACAGCGGCTCGTGGCTCTCGCAGGTCGACTACGACCTCGGCTCGGCGCCGGATCACCTCGGCGCGTGGGAGAAGCTGCAGCTCGGATGGCTGAACTACGCCACGGCCGTGCCGGGGGCGACCGGAACCGTCGTCATCGGCCCTGCGGAGTACAACTCCTCGCAGGCCCAGGCGCTGCGCGTGGACCTGCCCGACAAGAATGTGGAGTGGGACATCGCCGCGCCGTACGCGGGGACGTACTTCTACTACAGCGACAAGGGCGATAACCTGCGCAACGAGATGACGAAGGCCCTCACGCTGGAGGCCGGCGCGAGCCTGGACGCGATGGTCAACTACGGCATCGAGGAAGGCTACGATTACGCGGCGCTAAGGGTCTCGACCGACGGCGGGAGCACATGGGATACGGTGCCCACGAGCCTCTCGAACTCCTCGGTGGAGCCCAACGGCATCGACGGCTTCTCGGGTGGCTGGGTGCCGATGACAGCCGACCTGTCGGCGTACGTGGGAGATGTGGTTCTCGGCTTCCAGTACGTCACCGACGGCGGTGTGGCCGAGGTCGGGTTCATGGCCGATGACATCGCGATCACCGGACAGGCGTTCGACGGCGCCGAGGTTGCTGCGGGATGGGCCTTCGAGGGCTTCAAAGTCTCGACCGGTCACGAGGGCGGCATGTATGAGAACTACTACCTGGCCGAGTACCGGCAGTATTGGGGCTACGACGTAGCGCTGCTCAAGGCCTATAACTGGGGCTTCCTCAAGGGCAAGGACGCGAAGGTCAACTGGGCCGAGCGCTTCCCGTACCAGGACGGCCTGCTCGTCTGGTACTGCGACTCATCGCAGCCGGACAACAACACAAGCGTGCACCCGGGGTACGGTTTCGCGCTGCCGGTGGACGCGCACGCCAAAGCGCTGCGCATCGGCAAGACCAAGACGCTGTGGCGCAACCGCATCCAGACCTACGACTCCACCTTCGGCCTGGAGGCAACGGACTCGCTGCCGCTTCACTACAACGGCAAGTTGTATCCGGTCCCGAGTCTGCCCGGGGTGGCCACGTTCAACGACGCGCTGTTGTACTGGGACGCCACCAACCCGACCGGTAGCGTGATCACCCCGGTCACGGGCACCACGGTGACCGTACTCCGCACCAGCGCTGCTCCCGATGGCGGCAAGTACATGACGGTCCGCGTGACCGCTCCGTAACTGCCGTAGGTCGGACGCACATCGCTCGCACGAAGGGGCCCCCGGAGCGATCCGGGGGCCCTCGGCGTTGCAGGCTCGCATGTTGCAGGGAACCGTCTCGGGGCCCGCTGATGATGGTAGAATCAAAGCAGGTGCGCACTTACGAAGACGGAAGAGACAAGATGCCCAAGCGCAACCGCATTGCCGCCCTGATTTTGGTGGCTGTGCTGGTACTCATCGCGGTTATCGCGTTCGTGAGCCTTCGTTCCACCGAGGGGCCCCGCGAGACCGTCACGCTACCTCCAGCCGATGCCGCGCCCGTCGTATTCGATCATCTCACCGAAGAGGGCACCTGCTCGATCTGCCACGCGCCCACGCGCGAGCATGCCAACATGGAGTTCAATCGGTGCGAAGACTGCCACGCGTATCCCACCTGGGACGCCGAGCACCCGGCTGACCCTGCGTGCGACAAGTGCCACACAGTGACCATTCCGGTGGGCCACATCGCGGTGACCGCCAGCTGTGTCACCTGCCACCCCAACACCGGCGAGTCCTGGGTGTTCGTGCACACGGGCATGGAGACCAACTGCCTCGAGTGCCACACCGCGCCGGCCGACCACTGGGGTGACGACTGCGCGCGGTGCCACGAGCCATCGGTGCCATGGGCTGAGACGCAGTTCCCGCACTCTTCCACGATGAACTGCCTCGAGTGCCACGATCGCCCGCACCAGGACTACCCCGGCGTGTCGTGCGTCCAGTGCCACAGCGGCGTGGGTGTCACCTGGCTGTTCACGCATGGGATCTTCTCGAGCTGCGTCTCGTGCCACGAGGCGGACCGACCTGCCGCTCACTCGGCAGGCGATTGTGTGATCTGCCACAGGCCGCCTTCCTGGACGCCGGCGAAGCACCCGGATGCCTCGAGCAACTGCATCGCCTGCCACATGCCGCCGCACCGCACCGACTACCCGGTGGGTTGCACGTCCTGCCATCCGTACGTCGGCGTGGTCTGGAAGCCTGCGGTCCACGTGCAGCCGATGAGCTGCGTGCTGTGCCACGCGTCGCCGGCTGACAGCGCCTATACGAACCACCCCGACGCAAACTGCGAGTCGTGCCACAACATCCCGCCGAGTACCTGGGCGGACGCTTCGCATCCCACCGCCGCAGTCGACTGCCTCGGCTGTCACGTGGCACCTGCCGGGCACCCGGCGCTCGCCTGCACCAACTGCCACTCGGTACCGCCCGCGACCTGGCAGGACGCCCTGCACCCGAGCTCGGGTTCCGTCTGCACCGACTGCCACAGCTCGCCCGTCGACACGGCGTACACGGCGCATCCCGACGCGGACTGCGGCAGCTGCCACGCGATTCCACCTGCGGCCTGGACCGCAGGGACGCACCCGGCCGCCGACTCCACCTGCCTCACCTGCCACATGCCGCCGCACCGCATCGACTATCCGGTCGCATGCGCCGAGTGCCACCCGCAGGTGGGCGTGGCATGGCTGCCGCTGCTCCACACAACGTATGCCGACTGCACAGCGTGCCACACGGAGCCTGCCGAAACCGCGACCACCGACCATCCGGAGCTGGACTGCGGCAGCTGCCATACCATCCCGCCTGCGGTCTGGCAGGACGGGACGCACCCGGCCGCGGCGGCGACCTGCACCGACTGCCACACGGCGCCGGGCAACACCGCGACCACGGACCATCCGGACCTGAACTGCGGCAGCTGCCATGCGATCCCGCCTGCGGTCTGGCAGGACGGGATGCACCCCGACGCTGCGAGCACCTGCCTCGACTGCCATATGCCGCCTGCTACCGGCCACACCGCGCTGACGGACTGCGCGTCGTGCCATCCACAGGTGGGCGTGGCGTGGCTGCCCGCGCTGCATCCAGCCGCGACGGCGACCTGCACCGATTGCCACACGGCGCCGGGCAACACCGCGACCACCGACCATCCGGACCTGAACTGCGGCACCTGCCATGCGATCCCACCTGCGGCCTGGACCGCAGGGACGCACCCGGCCGCGACAGCGACCTGCGCCGACTGCCACACGGAGCCTGCGGAAACCGCGACCACCGACCATCCGAATGCCGACTGCGGCACCTGTCATGTGATCCCGCCGGGCATCTGGACCGATGCCACGCACCCGACGAACACCAACTGCGTGCTGTGCCACACGCCACCAGCCACCGGCCACACCAAGCGGACGGACTGCGCGAGCTGCCACGATCCGTCGCGGCCCTGGACGGAACCGAACACCCCGTAGCGTTCCCGCCGAAGCTGCAGGAGGCGCATGGCCGGGTTGCTCATCGTGTTGGCGCTGTTCGCGGGGGCGTGCGCGTTCGTGGTGGGTCATGCATTCACCGTCTCGCGCGACTCGTTCTTGCGCACGGCGCCCGGCGGCATGGTGCTCGCAGGCTGCGTGATCGTCGTGCTCCTCGCCCTGTCACTACCCGATGTCGTCTGGCCGCCGGACTCGGGCGCGTGGCCGACAGGCCTTGGCCCCGATCTCTATCGCATCGCGTGCGTGGCGGTCGCGGTGGCTGGCCTGCTCGTAGGTATGCGCGTGTGGCGCATGCGTCTCTTCTCGCCGAACGCCGGGCTCTTCAGCCTCGACGAGTCGCCCGTGAGCCGCGCCGAGAGCGAGCTCCCACTCGCGGGCTCGCTCGCCGGTGCGCTCGACGTGCTCGCGCGCGAGAAGGTGGCGCAGCGCGACGTGGCCCGAATGGCCGCCGTGATTCGCCGCGTAGGCGCGCGCTACTTCCATCAGCTGCCCGAAAAGCCGAGCGAGGTCTACGCACTCGTGGCGCGGCAGCTGCCGCCGGCGGTGGCCGCCGACGTGACCGGGCTGCTGCTCGAAGGCGCCGGACGCAAGTAGGGGAACACGGCATCGTAGCTGTCCGCGTTACACTCTGCCGAGGGGGTAGATCGCATGTCGCTCTTCGCGATGTTCGGCAGGAAAGACCCGTCGGCGTGGCTTCTCGAGGCGGAGGAGCCGCAGGCGCGCTGGATCGCGCTCGCACACCTGCCGATCGACCGTCTCACCGATGCCGAGCGCATCGTCTCACTCGAAGCGACCCACGCTGACGTGCTCTCCCATCCCGGCACGCAGCAGCTCCTCGATCGGCTCCCTGCCAGTTGGGAGGATCCTGCCGAGGCGAGCGGCCACAACAAGCCGGAGCTCGCCACAAACGTGCTCGACCTGCTCGCCACGTTCGGCGTGACTGCCGACGACGATGCACGCATCGCGCCGCTCCTGGACGCGATGCTCTCGCACGCCGATGCCGACGGCCGCTTCCTCGCATACGCCGCCCAGCGCAGCGGCCCCCCGGTGTGGGGGTGCCTCGGCTGCGACACGCACGCCATCGCGGACGTTGCCGGGCGCTTCGGGCGTGCGCACGACCCGCGGGTGCGTTGCGCGCTCGCCGCGGCCGAAGCCGACCTCATCGACACCGAGCTTGGGCGCGCTTGGGGGTGTCGGCCCGACCCGGCCACCGGCTTCCGCGGTCCGGGGCGTGTTGGCGATCCGTGCCCACAGACCACGCTCGAGGCGCTCCGCGCGCTCTCGTGGCTGCCGCCGGAGGAGCGTCCGCCGTGGCTCGCCGAGGTTGCACACACCTCGCTCGAGATCTGGCGCCAGCGCGGCACGCGAAAGCCGTACATGATGGGCCACGGCAGGCAGTTCAAGATGGTGAAGTGGCCGGCGACTTGGTACGGCGCGTACGAGCTGGTGGACACGCTTGGGCGCATCCCGGAGGCGTGGCAGCACACCCCGGAGGACCGTCGCTCGCTAGCCGAGATCGCCGCGTGCCTGCTCGCGTACAACGTGTCTGCCGACGGTCGGGTCACGCCGCAGAGCGCGTTCAAGGGCTGGGAGTGGCTGAGCTTCGGGCAGAAGAAGCAGCCTTCGGCCCTCGCCACCGCGATCGTGTGGGCGTCGCTGGCGGCAGTGAGCCAGCTCGCCGAGGAGATGGCCGTGGTGAACGTGATGAGCCTCGGCAGCAGCAAGGGCGGCACCGGAAGCCCGATGCCGCCCCGGGTGTAGTCGGATCGTCAGCCCCTGCGCAGCGCCGCTACCCCGCGGCCTGCTTCTTCTTGCGCCCCACGCTGAGCTTCATCGTGAGGATGCGGTCGCTCGAGAACACGCGTGCGGCGGCGGTCACGAACACCGCGAACCACAGGAGCTGGTACGCGATCCCGAACCACACGAGCCCGTCGTTGCCGAGGAACAGGTTCGGCCCGGCGATGAACAGGTACGTGAACGGGATGGCCATGATCGCGGTGCGCGCGGCGTCCGGCAGCGCCGAGAGGTCGAGGAACATCGTGAGGAAGTAGGGGATGAACATCATCACCATCATGGGCGTGAGCAGCGCCTGCACCGACTTCACGTTCTCGGCGAAGGCGCCGAGGATGATCGAGATCGACAGCGCCACGAGGATGCCGCCGAAGAGCGTGAGCCCGAGTAGCGCGTAGTCGGCCACGCTGAGCGTGAGACCCAGCTGCTGCATCGCCGCTTGGGATGCCGCCATCGCGCGGTCCGCAGCGCCCTCGCCCACGATGCCCTCGGTGATGCCGGCGGTGAACCGGCTGATGCCGAACATGTACGCCGCCCCCACCAGCAGCGCCACGAGCCCGGCGGCGAGCATCTTGGAGGTGACGATGCTCGTGCGGCTCACGGGATAGGAAAGCAGCGTCTCGAGCGTCTTGTTCTCCTTCTCGGTGGCCACAGCGGTGGCAATCATCTGCGAGGCGAAGATCACCGCCACGAACAGCACGATCGGGATGAACGTGGTCTGCTGGCTCACGAACGCCATCACCGCCGAGGCGGGTGTTGCCGCGTAGCGCTCGCCGATGATCACGTGCTCGGCGGGGACGATCGGCTGCTGCAGCATCTGCGGCGACATGCCGGGCGCGGCTTCGGCACCGATCGCTGCGGCCACTGCCGAGTTGGCGACTCCGAGCGAGTTGGCGAGCGCGGTGACCTCGGTGTTGCCGATGAACGAGAAGTGCTTCACGCGCGTCCAGGTGATGAGGTCTTGCGGCTCGCCCGCGGTGAGGCCGTCGGAAAAGCCACTCGGGATCTCAACGAGGATCGTCGTGCCCGCCTCGTCGAGCGCGGCGTTCACGGTCTCGCCGGAGACCTCGGCGTCGATCATCACGGGCTCGAGGCCCGACTGCTCGAGCGCGGTCACCAGCACGCCGGCATGCGGACCGCCGTCGTGGTCCACCACGGCCACTGGGACGGTGGTGGGCTGCTCGGCACCGACGTCGGCGACCACCTGCCCGATCGAGACGAAGATGCCGATGATGATGAGGAACGGCAGGAACATCTGCAGCGTCACGAGCTCGCGCAGCTCCTTCTTGAACAGCGTCATGAAGCGCCTCATGCTGCCCCCTCCTGTCCCTCGTGCGCCACTTGGGCGAACACCTGCTCCAGGTTCTCGGCGCCGTAGGCGGCCTTGAGCTCGGCGGGGGTGCCGGTGGCGTGGATGCGGCCGGCGGCGATCATCGACACGCGGTCCGAGAGGAACTCGATCTCGAGCATGTTGTGGCTCGAGAGCAGCACCGACATTCCACCTGCGGCCATCTGCTTGATGCGCTCGCGGAGTTCGAGGGCGTTGATCACGTCAAGCCCGCTCGTGGGCTCATCGAGGATGGCGAGCGTGGGCTCGGTCATCACAGTGCGGGCGAGGAGCAGCTTGCGCGTCATGCCCTTGGAGTAGCTGCCGAGCTTGTCGCCCAGGCGGTCGCCGAGGCCGGAGACCTCTCGGCCCACGTCCACCGCACGCGCGGCGCGCTCGCGGTCCTCGAAGAAGACGTCGGCCACGAACTTGAGGTAGTCGATCGCCTTGAGGTTCTTGTAGGCACCGGCCTCTTCGGGCAGGTAGGAGATCTGCTGGCGCATCCGGGCGGGCTCGCGCACCGCGTCGATGTCGCCCATGGCGATCGTGCCGCCGGTCGGCCGAAGGATGGTCGCGACCATGCGCAGCGTGGTGGTCTTGCCCGCGCCGTTGGGGCCGATGAGGGCGAAGATCTCGCCGGGGGCGACGTCGAAGTCGATGCCGCGCACGGCCTGCAGCTCGCCGTAGTGCTTGGTGAGGCCGCGGACGCGCAGGACAGGTGCGGTGTCGGGCACGGTGCTCCAATCGGTAGCCGGTGGGCAGGTCCAGGGTAGTCGCACTCAGGCGCATCGTCGAGCACACGGCCGGGGGGGGGTCGGAGGACGCCGAGTTCTGTCGTGCTAGCGAGCAGGAGCCGGCCCCCTGTGCCGCGAACTATCAGGCGTACCCGCGGGGGCGCAGGCGCGGGTAGGTGCGAAGGGGAGGCGCTATGCGGATCGACTATCTCGCCGACCACCCGTCGCTCGTTCCCGTACTCACCGGGCTGCACTTCGCGCAGTGGGGACACCTTCGGCCGAATGAACCGCTGGAGTCGCGCGCTCGCCGGCTCGAAGCGTGCTGCGGACGGGGCGGCGTGCCGAGCGTGGTGGTGGCGCTCGAGTCGGGCGCGCTCGCGGGCTCGGCGATGCTCATCGAATCCGACATGGACACGCGTCCGGACCTCACACCGTGGCTTGCAGGCGTCTACGTGGTGGCAGGGCATCGGGGCCGGGGCGTCGGGTCGGCGCTCGTCACACGGGTGGAGGCCGAGGCTTCGGCGCTCGGCGTGACGCGCCTGTACCTCTACACACCCGACGCTATGGCCTTCTACGCACGCCTCGGCTGGGTCGCCCGGGAACGGTGCGAGTACCTCGGGCAGGCCGTCACGATCATGTCGAAGCAGCTCTGAGGCCACCGCCGGGCCGCCATCCGGGACGCGCACCCGATGCATCATCCAGGGCCCCGCGTGCATGAATCATTCCTCACGCCCGAACCGTGCGCTACACTTCTAAGAATCATCGCTCACACAGCGATGGCCGGCATGTGATGGCACCAGGGAAGAAGAGGTGGGATATGAAGAGGTCCGCTCGTTTCCTCGCGCTCGTGCTCGTTCTCGCTCTGTTCACCACAGCCCTCGTGGGTTGCGGCGAGAAGGATGAGGGCACCACCGACGAGGAGACAACCGAAGCGACGACCGTCGACACGTTCACGTACGCGCAGGGCGCTGACCCGCGCGGTCTGGACCCGGCACTCGTCGACGACGGCGAGTCTTCGAAGATCATCGTGAACATCTACGAGGGCCTTCTGAAGTACGCCGACGACTCCACTGCGGTGGAGCCGAGCCTGGCCGAGAGCTGGGAGATCAGCGACGACGGCCTGAGCTACACCTTCACCCTCCGTGAGGGCGTCAAGTTCCACGATGGCACCGACTTCAACGCCGAGGCCGTCAAGTTCAACATCGACCGCCAGCTGCCGCCGCTCGTGACCGAGGACATGGGTTACGCGGGCTTCGTCTACGGCTCGGTCAAGGACGTTGAGGTGGTGGACGACTACACCGTGACGATCAACCTCAACCAGCCGAACACCGCGTTCCTCGCGAACCTCGCGATGAGCCTGGCCGCTCCGATCGTGAGCCCGGCCGCGCTTGAGGCGGGCGACAACTCGGTCATGGAAGCGCCCGTCGGTACCGGTCCCTACAAGTTCGTCGAGTGGAACAAGGCCGAGAACGTCGTCCTCGTTCGCAACGATGAGTACTGGGGCGAGCCGGCCAAGACCAAGAACATCATCTTCCGCTTCATCGCCGACAACTCGGCCCGCGTGCTGGCGCTGAACAACGGCGAAGTGGACATGATCGACGGCATCGACGCCACCGTGGTGGGTCAGGTCGAAGACGGCGGCGACGAGCTCTTTGAGGCCGCCGGTATGAACGTGAACTACATGGCCTACAACACGACCACCTCGAAGTTCGCCACCAAGGAGGCCCGCGCCGCATTCTCGCAGGCCATCGACCGCGAGGAGCTTGTTGCGAGCCTCTACCAGGGTTACTCGGAAGTTGCCGAGACGATCCTGCCGAGTTTCGTGCCCGGCTATGACGGCACCGTCAAGCAGGTTGCGTACGACGAGGAGGCCGCCAGGGCCGGTCTCGCCGCCGCGGGCATCACCGAGGTCCACATGATCGCCTACACCAACCCCCGCCCGTACAACGCCGCTACCGGTGTTGCGCTGGCAACCGCCATCCAGGGCTACCTCCAGAAAGTCGGCGTGACGTGCACCATCGACACGTACGACTGGACCACCTACAAGGAGATGGTCAAGGGCGGCGACTACGACATCGCGTTCTACGGCTGGATCGGCGACAACGGCGACCCGGACAACTTCCTCAACCTCCTCTCCGACCCTGACCCGAGCATGAACATCGCTCGTTGGCAGGACCCGACCTACATGGACGGGATCGCAGAAGCGCTCACGCTGCCCAATGGCGACGAGCGCGACGCCGCGTACGGCGAGCTGGAGGCCTACGCTGCCGATGAGGCTGTCTGGCTGCCCATCAGCCACGCCAAGACGCTTGCCGCCTACCGGCCGCAGGTCTCGGGCTTCATCTATCACGTGACGGGCAACACGTTCCTCTCGAACGTGGTCGTCGAAGCTGAATAGCACTTCTGCGTACGAATAGAGCGCGTGCAGCCGGGAACCGAGTACCTGCGATTCCCGGCTGCACCGTTCACGTCTACCACGGAAGTCACGCCACATGCTGAAGTACGTCATCAAGAGAGTGCTGATGGTCATCCCGGTCATGATCGGCGTGTCCATCATCGTGTTCTCGCTGATGCGCGTGTTCTCGCCGGATCCCGCGCCGGTCGTGCTCGGCCAGCATGCCAACGAGGAGTCGATGGAGGCGTGGCGTGAGGCCAACGGCCTGAACGATCCCGTAGTGATCCAGTACTTCAACTACGTGGGCAACGCGCTCAAGGGTGACCTCGGCACGTCGTACTACACAAAGTCCCCGGTGACCGAGGAGATCTTCGCGCGCTTTCCGGCCACCATCGAGCTTGCCGTGGCGGCGATCATCTTCGCGTCGGTGATCGGCGTCGGGCTGGGCGTGCTCGCTGCGGTGAAGAAGAACTCGATCATCGACGCCGCCGGATCGCTCTTCGCGCTCGTGGGCGTGTCGATCCCGATCTTCTGGCTCGGCATCCTGTTCATCATGTTCTTCAGCGGCTACCTGCACCTGTTCCCGTCGGGCGGCCGCATCGACGTGATGCTCAAACCGGAGCACGTGACCGGCTTCTACATGATCGACGCGCTCATCGCCGGTGACGGCGAGGCGTTCAAAGATGCGCTCAACCATCTCATCTTGCCGGCGCTCGCGCTCGGCATGTACTCGATGGCGATCATCACCCGGATGACCCGCTCCTCCATGCTGGAGACGCTCAGTCAGGACTACATCCGCACCGCACGCGCGAAGGGCATCTCCGAGGCGAAGGTCATCGGCAAGCACGCGCTGCGTCCCTCGCTCATCCCGGTGACGACCGTGATTGGCCTGCAGTTCGGCGCGCTCCTGGGCGGCGCGCTCTTGACCGAGAGCGTGTTCTCGTGGCCGGGCATCGGCAAGTTCACGGTGGACTGCATCCTGAAGTCGGACTTTCCCGTAGTCCAGGGCATCGTACTCCTGGTGGCGGTCATATTCGTGACCATCAACCTGGTGGCCGACCTCGCGTACGCGTACCTCGACCCGCGCATCAAGTACTCGTCGAACAAGGAGCGGTAGCCATGAGCGAATGGAACCAATCCTCGGTCGACAAGGTCCCCACGATGGGGAGCGGAAGCCAGAAGGCCGATGAGGCAATGGCGGGTGGAGCGATGCTGCCCGACGGCGAGATCCCCCCGTACGACTTCGACGAGACGCTGCACGAGAAGCCCGAGAACCAGTGGCTCGAGATGTGGCGCAGCCTCGTGGCGAACAAGGCGGCGCTCGTGAGCCTGGTCTTCATCGCGATGCTCGTGTTCATCGCGATCTTCGGCTCGTATCTCACGCCGTACAACCCGATCGAGACCGACATGGCAAGCGCGCTGCAGACGCCGAGTGCGCAGCACTGGTTCGGCACCGATCAGCTCGGCATGGACATCTTCAGCCGCGTGATCGCCGGCACGCGCGTGTCGCTCACGGTGGGCCTGCTTGCGGTGTCGATCGCGCTCACGATCGGCATCGTGCTCGGTGCGATCGCCGGCTACGCGGGCGGCTGGGTGGACACGGTCATCATGCGCGTGATGGACATGATGCTTGCCATCCCGTCGATTCTGCTCGCCATCACGCTCATGGCGGCGCTCGGGAAGGGCATCGACAAGGCCGTGATCGCCATCGGGCTCGTCTCCATACCCGAGTACGCGCGCATCGTGCGCGGCAACATCCTGTCGATCAAGGAGAACGACTACATCGCCGCGGCGCATGTGGTGGGGCTTTCCGACGCGCGTATCATCTTCCGCCACGTGCTCCCCAACGCGCTTTCGGTGATCATCGTGCGCGCCACGCTCGGCATCTCGAGCGCGATCCTCGACACGGCCGCGCTCGGCTTCCTCGGCCTCGGCGTGCAACCGCCACAGGCCGAGTGGGGCGACATGCTCGGCCGCGCGCGCGGCTTCATCTTCCAGGCGCCGCACACGCTGCTGTTCCCCGGCATGGCGATCACCGCCACGGTGCTCGCGTTCAACTTGCTGGGCGACGGGTTGCGTGACGCCCTCGACCCGCGTGCGCGGATCAAGTAGGGGACAAAGCGATGACCACACCCGCCAACACGAACGCGTCCGCCGCCTCGGCACCCGCCGAGGCGAAGACGCTGCTCGAGGTGAGGGGACTTTCCACCGACTTTGAGATGAAGCGCGGAACCGTGAACGCGGTCCGCGACATGAGCTTCACCGTGCGCGAGCGCGAGGTGCTCGCGATCGTGGGCGAATCGGGCTCGGGCAAGAGCGTGGCGGCACTCTCGGTGATGCGCCTGCTGCAGGCACCGGGCCGCGTGGTCGCAGGCGAGGTCATCTACAAGGACGACGACCTGCTCGCGCTTTCCACCCGCGAGATGCGCGATGTGCGCGGCAACCACATCTCGATGATCTTCCAGGAGCCGATGACGAGCCTGAACCCGGTCTTCACCATCGAGGACCAGCTCACCGAGAGCATCCGCACGCACATGAAGCTCGACAAGAAGGCGGCGAGCGAGCGCGCGATTGAGATGCTGCGCCTCGTGGGCATACCTTCGGCCGAGAAGCGCATCCACGACTACCCGCACCAGATGTCGGGTGGCATGCGCCAGCGCGTGATGACCGCCATGGCGCTCGCGTGCGACCCGGACCTGCTCATCGCCGACGAGCCCACCACGGCGCTCGACGTGACCATCCAGGCGCAGATCCTCGCGCTGCTCTCCGAGCTGCGGAGCAAGATCGGCATGGCGGTCATCCTCATCACGCACGACCTCGGCGTGGTGGCCGAGACCGCCGACCGCGTGGTGGTGATGTACTGCGGCCAGGTGGTGGAGGAAGCGGACGCGGAGGCGCTCTTCGAGCAGCCGCTTCACCCGTATACCCTCGGGCTGCTGGCGTCGATCCCGGGCATGGACGCGTCCGAAAGCGACGAGCCGCTCTACATGATCCGCGGCATGGTGCCCAACCCGCTCAATCTGCCCACGGGCTGCGCGTTCGCGCCGCGCTGCGACTACCGCATCGAGCGCTGCACTCGCGAGATGCCGCCGCTTGTGGAGCGCGCCGATGGGCGCAAGCTGCGCTGCTTCGTGGACGTGACGGCCGCGCCCGCCGCGCCCGCTGCGCCCGCCGCCCCCGCTTCCGGGGAGGTGGCCGAGTGACCGAACCGCTGATCAGCCTCCGGCACCTCAGCAAGTTCTTCACGATGGACCGCGACCTGCTCGGCCGCACCACATCGGTGCTCAAGGCCGTGGACGACCTGTCGCTCGACATCTACCCGGGCGAGACGTTCGGGCTGGTGGGCGAGTCGGGCTGCGGCAAGACAACCGTGGGCAAGCTGCTGGTGGACCTCTACACGCCGAGTGCCGGCGAGATCCTCTACCAGGGCACGGACCTCGCAAAGCTGCGCCCGCAGGAGCGCCGCCGCTACTGTCGCGACATCCAGCTGATCTTCCAGGACCCGTACGCCAGCCTCAATCCGCGCATGACGGTGGGCGACATCATCGCCGAGCCCATCCGCGTGAACCGCCTCCAGCCCGCCGAGAAGATCGACGACCGCGTGGGCTACCTGCTCAACGCCGTCGGGCTTTCGGCGAACTACCGCAACCGCTTCCCGCACGAGTTCAGCGGCGGTCAGCGCCAGCGCGTAGGTATCGCCCGGGCGCTTGCGATGGAGCCCAAGCTCATCGTGTGCGACGAGCCGGTCTCGGCGCTCGACGTGTCGATCCAGGCGCAGGTGCTGAACCTGCTCGACGACCTGTCCGAGGAGTTCGGGCTCACCTACCTGTTCATCGCCCACGGCCTCAATGTGGTGAAGCACATCAGCGACCGGGTGGGCGTGATGTACCTCGGCCGGCTGGTGGAGGTGGCCTCCAAGCGCGAGCTCTACAGCAACCCCTTGCACCCGTACACCAAGGCGCTGCTCTCGGCGATCCCGGTCACGAACCCGGCGCTCCGCACGCAGCGCATCCTGCTTGAGGGCGACGTGACGAGCCCGATCGACCCGAAGCCCGGCTGCCGGTTCGCGAACCGCTGCTACGCCAGGAGCGGGTGCACGGGCTGCGCGTGCGAGACCGAGATGCCCGAACTGGTTGAGGTCTCGCCGGGGCACTTCGTGTCGTGCTACCTGCACCCGGGCACGTAGACGGCCCACGCTCGGGGTAGCGCCGCTACTCCACGAACCGCACCCGGCACGAGCGGGTCTCTGCCTGCCTGCGGTCGGCCGTCACCAGCTCCGCATCCAGCGCTGCCGCGAGCGCGATGAAGACGGCGTCGTAGAGCGCGAGATGCTCGGCTTCCGCGATGCGGACTGCTGCGATGAGCAGCGCTTCATCGACGGGTGCGATCAGGAGGTCCATCGCCGCGAGATCGGCGACTACTCCGACGGTGTTGCTGACGACGCCTCCCCGGCACACGTACGCATTGACCACCTCAAGCGGGAGGTGCGCCGGAGCCAACAGCGCGACGTCATCGCGCCGGTGAGCGTCCAGCAGGTCGCCCGCAATCGCGGCGCCACTCTCGGACGTGTCGAACCATTTGAAGGCGATCGAACTGTCGACCACCATTGGCGCGCCGGTGGCCACGCGCAGCGGGTTACTCATCGTCGCGGTCTTTCTGTTCAGTCAGCCATTCGGGAACGGCATCGCGCATCTGTCTGATTATCGTGGCGCCATCAGGACCGGGCGGGAGGGCGCGGCCCAGTTCGGCCATGTGCTTCTGCGCCCGTTCGATGCGCTGGCGCCGCTCCTCGCGCTCTAAGTCATAGTCGGTTCGCGCGATGTAGGTGGCGGTGGCCTCCTGGACGAACGCGCTCCGGGTGATGCCGGCGGCCGCGGCGCGCCGGTCGACCTCCTCCAGCATGCCTTCAGGAAACGAGATGTTCGCCTTGCCCATCGGTAGTCCTCTCGGTAGCACTCGCAGTAGCACTACCGTACGCCCGGGGTCTGACACGGGTCAAGGGCGGTCGGCCACGCGCCTGCGTTACACTCGCCTTGAGCCTGCCGAGAGGGGTGGCCGCTCCATGCCAGCGAAGGCCGTGTACGGCGTCTACGTGATCGAACTCGACGACGAGGTGTATAGCAACGCCAGGTTCCGCAACGCGAATCCGGACTGGAATCCCGCCAAGCCGTGCGTGTACGTGGGGTCCACGGCACTCACCGCGGAGGAGCGATTCCAGCAGCACCTGGCGGGCTACAAGTCGAACGCGTACGCGCACAAGTACGGGAAGCGGCTGATGCCCAGGCTCTACCGAAGCTGGCAGCACTACCCCACGCGGCCTGAGGCCGAGCGCGCCGAAGAGCAGCGGGCGCTCAGCTTGCGCAAGCGCGGTTACGCGGTGTGGTATGGGGTGTGAGCGCGGGCCGGACGCCCTTGCTCCCCATCCTACATTTTCGTAGAGTATCCTACGGAGGTGTGACATGGCCGACTACGTGCAGATTTCGGCGCAGATCAGCGAGGCCACGCGCGCGCGGCTCGATCTCTACGCGCGCGAGACGGGACTCAAGAAGGGGCGCTTGATCGAAGACGCGATCGAGGCGCATCTCGACGCGCTTGACGAGGTCCCCGGCGAGTATCTGGTTCCACACCGCGTGGTGGTGGGCGCGGACACGTGGGAGCGGATCGTGGCCGAGATGGACAGCCCGGCCGAGCCGACGCCGACCCTTGGCGAGCTCATGCGCGCCGATGCGGATTAGATCGCTCGAGCGTTCGGACGTTCGGGAGGGCTTCGGCTGCGGCGTGCCCGCACCCGACCGGTTCCTCGAGCGCTACGCCTGGCAGAATCAGGCGCGCTACCGCCTGGGCGTCACGTATGTGGCGGTCGACGACGCCACGCGCCGCCTGCTGGGCTACTTCACGATTGCAGCTGCGTCGGTGAGCGCCGAGGAATCGTCCGTGCGTGCGCCCGACGGCTACGCCGAGATTCCGTGCATCCGCGTCGCGCGGCTTGCGGTGGACGAGCGCGTGCAGGGGATCGGCCTCGGGAGCGAACTCGTGCGCGCCGTACTCACGATCGCGCTCGCCGAGTCGGAACGCGTGGGATGCGCCGGCGTGATCGTGGACGCGCTGCCCGAGGCAGTGGGCTTCTACGAGCGGTTCGGCTTCCGCACGATGGAGGTGCGTGCCGGCGCCGGGGCTGCGCGGCCCCGGCCGACGCTCATGTGGCTCGGAATGGGTACGGTGCGGCGGGCGGGGGCGTAGAGGGAGCCGGCGGAACTAGGCGACCGGCTCCTCAGGGGCTGTCGACGGTGCCTGAGCAACCGGCACAGGAGCGGGCAGCGGTGCGGCCCCGGCGAACGGCAAAGGTGCGGGCAGCGGTGCGGCATGCGTGCGCCATGCGTCGAACGGCAGCCGCATAATCGCGACGGCGACCGCGCCCAACGCGGCCACGGCGGCTGCTCCGAGTGTGAAGGGGTTCGTGAAGACCGAGATGACGATCGGTCCAATCGCCCGGAATAGCCGCTCGAGCCCGGCCCAGTAGCCGATCGTGCGTCCGATCACCACGATAAATTCGCTCAAGCCGAACGAGAGGAAGGCGGTGATTCCGGCGATGACAGCCACAGCTGCATTTCGGCCGCCCGCGCCGAACGCGGTCCAGTACCCCACGACCGCGCCGAACGTGAGCGCGATCAGGAACACGAGTACGTTGGGGCCGCGGATGAGTCTGAGCATGCCAAAGGTGGTGAACAGGATCGCGTACCAACCTGCACCTGCGGCCGCCCCCACGAGCGCCCCGGGAAGCGCGAGTCCCGTTGATGCGCGCTCGGCTCGCTCGGCCCCCTCCATCACGGACATCCTGGAGTCGACCCCCCGGATGTAGCGCACGGCCGCGAGGGCAGCAACGGCAAGCAGCACCGTGCTGAGCACGTTGCCGACGAGCAGCGCTCGAATCCCCAGCGCGGCTGCAAGTGCGGCGGCGATGTTCGACACGAAGCTGCCGAGCAGGAACGGATACCACCACAGTGCCGGTAGCGGCGAGGCGGGTGACGAGCGCCAGGTGTCGGCGCCCGCTTCCGGGGCCGACGCGCGCCAGAGCTCCTGCATGATCTGCGGCGGCAATACGAGGTTAGCGAACGGGATGAGAAACCAGCCCACTGTCCATCCCGGCGAGAACTGGAGCCCCTGCCGCCCGGCGGCTCGCAGGCGCAGGTTCACGCGCCTCAGCCACACGAGTACGACGATGCCGCCGATGAGGTAGAGCATGTACTGGATGACCGACACCCAGCTCACGCTGTACATGATGGCCCCCCCGGCGGATGTAGACCGGCTGATCGTGAAGGCGAGCACCGCGAGCGATAAGACGCCTTGGAGCAGGTACAGCAGTGCGCCAGCCATGATGAGCGCGATGGCCCAGCGAGCGTCACCTCGCATCACGAGGCTACGCGACGGACGTGCGGACGGCGTTCCGACGGCACTGGCCGAGGCCGTGCTTGCGGAATTGGACACGATTCCCACCCCCTGTGGGTCAGAATGACGCGCGCCGGTCCCTCGGGATGCCGCGGGTGCGTCACTGGGGCGGATTATACCCCCCGGCCGTGTGAGGCTCGCGCCGGTGGTCTACGCGGTTGCCCTGCGCCTGCGGTACTCGCGTCCTCCGCCGAAGACGCCGATGTCCAGCGCCAAGCCGAAGAGCAGGATGAGCCAGTCGAGGCCCGCCACGCCGCCCGGCGACACGAAGACGTAGGCGACGGTCAGCCACGGCAGCAGCAGGAAGCCGAGGAGCGGCCAGAGCCACACAGGGATCGTCCAGCCGCCGAGGGCGAACGTCCAGTTGAACACGCCGGTAACGCGCGCCGGCTCGAGCAGCCACCACACGAACAGTGCGAGGCGCGGCGCGCCTGCCAGCAGCAGCACTCCCAGACAGCAGCCCATGGCTCTCCCTCGGATAGGCGGATGTGGAGGGTTGATACCCCGGAAGGGCGGATGTTGACCTGCGTGGGTACGAACCATCCTAGCGAGTACCGCATCCGAAGGAGTGAACCACCATGGCCAACGAGTCGACCTGGCGACCCTACCCCACGCACGGCAAGCCCGCACCGGACGCTCTGCCTGAGACCGCCTTCGCGTTCTCCGGACGCCGAAAGCTGCCGCTCACCGATGAGGGCAGCGTGCGTACCGCCATCGAGACGTTCGCCGAGGTGGGTGCCCCCGACGACGAACGCGAGCAGGCGTTCGCGAACATCCGCAAGGCCGCAGCGTTCTATCGCGTGCCGATGGACGAGACCGACTGGCGTCAGCTTGGCGGGCAGCAGGTCGAGCGGCCGTACGAGCGCGAGTCGTGGGACGGGAAGCGGTAGAGCCGGGCAGCGCCACGCCCCCGCGTTACACTCGACTCAGGCACTGCCGAGGGGGGGGGTAGCCGTTCTGTGGCAGCGAAGGCCGTGTACGGCGTGTATGTGATCGACCTCGACCCCGAAGTCCTCATGGACAGGCGGTTGCGGCCGAGGCTCTACCGGAGCTGGCAGGACTACCCCACGCGGCCTGAGGCCGAGCGCGCCGAGGAGCAGCGGGCGCTCAGTCTGCGCAAGCGCGGATACGCGGTGTGGTATGGGGTCTGACCGCGAGACGCTGCTCCAGGTGCTCGCGCTGCTCGAGAGCATCGGCAGCGCGAACGATGCCGAGGACCACGGCTATCTCGACGACGCCGAGCGCATGAGGGCCGAGGCCTGCGACGGCATCCGGGCGATTGCTGCGGAGCACCCCGACGTGGCGGCGGTACTGCCCTCGCTCGCCGAGGAGCTCGACTCGGGGCACATATACGGCTTCGGGTGGTCGAACCTCGCGGCGCAGGTGCGCACACACATCCAGGCTACGTGCGAGATCTGCACGCAGCTTTCCGACGAGGAGCGCGGGTACCAGAAGTTCGGCTGGCCGGAGAACGACGTCGACTTGCCATCGGCGGTCGGGCGCCTTGAGGTGGTCCGCGAGCTTGCGCAAGGCGGTTCGCGCGAGCGCACGCTCATGCGCTGCCCGCTCTGCAGCACGCGCTACCTATACAGCACCGACTACGAGTACCTCGTGAACGGCACCGAGGACGAGCAGACGCTCCGGCGCCTCACGGATGCTGAGGCCGACGCGCTGGAGGGATGAGGGGCTACGCGGCCTCCAGGTACCGCACCAGCTCCGCGACGCGATCGAGCGAGAGCTTGGTGGGGACACCCTGCGAGAGGTACGCGTGCAGGTTGCCCGGGTTGAGCCCGAGGTCCTTCGCCATGCGGTATCGGCTCACGCCCTTGCGGGCCTCCAGCTCGAGTACCCGCTTGCGCACCTCGAGCCGGACGTCCTTGTCGCGATTCACCGCATCGCGCCTGGCTACGTAGCTACGCCAGACCTTCGTGTACTCCGGGCGCAGTCGCGGGTCCTCGTGCGCGAGCGCATCCTCGAGCAATCCTGCCGCGTCCAGGCGTGTCAGCTCCCATAGCTCCCGCTGCAGTACCTCCCGCCCCTCGAGAAGCGAGCTCAGCGTGCCGGCGCGATCCGTCACGGCCGCCCACAAGAGGAGGGGTTCGACGAGGCGCGGTTCGGTCTTGGCCGCGGCAGCGAGTCGGGCGAGGGCGAGCGTGCCCTCTCCGGAGAGCGAGCGCACATAGGACTGAAGGAAGCCTGTGAACGTCAGTCGTCGCATGGTCCGCACTCCTGTCGGTAGTGCCGGTAGTTGTGCAGAAACTGCCCATACCGGCGGTCATTCATCTTGCTGCCCTGCATGTCGTCCGCCACTTCAGCGAGTCGCTGCCAGTCCAGCATCTCCAGGACTTCCGGGCGACGGATGTCGAATGCGTCGGCGTTGCGATCCGAGTACAGCTTCGATGCCACGATATCTTCGAGTGAGGCGGCGTAGCACTCGACCGCTGTGGTTCCGAGATCTAGAGCAACGAGCCGGTCCTCGAGGCTGTACGCGAAGTGGTCCACGTACGCTGCGACCCGGCAGTTGATGTCGTAGGTGCTCATCAGATCCACGAGCTCATTCGGCACGTGTAGTGAATCCAGATCGGCGGTCGCCCGAGTGAGGCACCCGATGAGGATCATCGCGCCGCCGCCGACGAGCACGAGGCGGAACGTGCGGCCAGGGTAGAGCAGTCCCACCGCGCGATCGAACTGGCGCAGGCGGTCTTCAAGTTCCTCTCTGCCGAGGTTCAGTGAGCCTGACATTATGCATCCCTCACGAGTGCAATCTTTGAAGAATAGTATTCTGCAAAACACGAAACGTCAAACAACAGCGCGGCAGTGAGTCTCCCACGCCGGCCTCAACCCGATCTCACCCGCATCCAAACCCTGTCACACCCGTGCGCTATTCCCGGAATCCCGCCTGCAAGATGGCCGGCGCAGCCGGTTCGCGGTCCGTGTGCACCCACACCGTCTCCTTCGCGCCAATCGCGCTGACGAGCCGCCGAAGGTCCTCCGGCCACGCGTGGCCACCGCTGTGGATGAAGTGCGGCTCGACTCCCACGCGCGCGGCCCAGGCGCGCAGTGCGCACGTCTCGTGCTCCCAGTAGCCTCTCCACATCGACCAGACGAGGGCGACGCGCTCCGGGCCGATCTTGTCGAACAGATCACCGCGGCGTCGCGGTCGCCGTTCTGGCGCCCGGTGAGCAGGAAATCGATGCGGCTGTTCGTGTAGGGCACGCCAAACTCGATCGCTACGCCGCAGCCGCCGGGAATCGATTCGGTGCCCAGCACCATGTGCATGTACTGCATGGAGTTGTGCCACGACTGCTTCTCGGAGGCGCTCGGCCGGTGGACCCGGCTCTTGAATGCGGACTCGATGCGGGCAGCGATGACGCCGGAGAGAACGTCATCCATGAACTCGCGCTTGGTGGCCTGGTACACGAGCATGCGGCGGCTCCGTGAGGGTGGGAGGTTGCCGTAACCCAGGGTAGCAGAGGGGAGTGACGGGGGTGCTGGGCGGTTCGGCACTCGGCCTTGACGATACGAACATATGTTCTACTATGGTCGCAGGGGAGTTGTTTCGTGATGTCAAGGTGAGCCCCTGAGCGGGGGGAGACGATCTTGACATCACAAACTGTGATTTCAAGTTGGGGGAGACATGGCAGACGAGACTGCGATGCTGCCTGTTGAGGCGGCGGAGCTGCGCATACGGGTCGCTCGAGGTGCACGGATCGTTCTCGATGCTGATCTTGCAGGGCTGTACGGCGTGGAGACGCGCACACTCGTCCAGGCGGTGCGCCGCAATCCTGACCGGTTTCCGCCGGACTTCATGTTCGAGCTCACCACCGACGAGTGGTCAGCTCTTAAGAGCGGTACAGCTGACTCAGTTGGCTGGGGTGGCCGCCGTACGCCACCGCTCGCTTTCACGGAGCAGGGGATTGCGATGCTCTCCAGCGTGCTGCGCAGTCCCCGTGCGATCGCGGTGAACGTGCAGATCATGCGCGCGTTCGTCCGCCTGCGCGAGATCCTCGCTGAGAACGCTGACCTCTCACGTCGACTTGATGACCTAGAGCAGCGCTACGACGACCAGTTCAAGATCATCATCCGGGCGATCCAGGCGCTCACCGCTCCGCCGGTGAAGCCCAAGAACCCGGTGGGATTCGGGCGAAGCTGACGGCCGCCCCGCTACCCCATCGCCCGCCGCAGACGCTTCAGCACCCGCTCGGCTTCCTCGATCTGATCCGGGTCGCCACTCGCCTGCGCGCGTCGCACGGCGCGCATCGCGCTCTCGAGCGCCACTTCGGCTACGCGGGCGGCGTCGGCGAGCGAGTCACGCGCCGCGTCCTCGCTAAAGAGCGCCTCGATCGGCTGTGCGATGAACGCCATGCCGGCAGCGCGCATGGGCAAGCGTGCAGATGCTGATGCGCGGGGGGCCGGCGCAGATGCCATCGTCTCCGGGTACGCCTCGCGGGGCGACATCGAGGCCATCGTGCGATCGTCGCTCTGCATCCGCGCGGCGGCCTTGCTGCTGCTCTCGCGCCCGTACCGGTTCATCATCTTGCTCGCGATCGTCTCGCTCATGAGCTCCTCGGCGGGCAGACCGAAGTGCCGCGCCAGGGACTCCACGCTGTCGGGCGAGGGGAGGCGCTCGCCGCGCTCAACGCGCGAGAGCATCGCGACCGAGAGCCCGGTTGCCGCCGACACGTCCTCGAGCGTTTCGGCGCGCTCGTGCCTCAGCACGCGCAGCTTCCGGCCGAAGTCTTGCTCGTCCATCGTTGCCTCCCGCGTCCGCGTTTCCGCACCGTGCGGCCCCATTCTACACCTCGGGCAAACGATTTGACACAAAAGGCAATAGGTGGGTATCATACATTTGACAGATGTGGCAAACCACTGTTGCCAGAGATGTCAGACCCGCTCGCCATACTCGGCGGGGCGGTTGATAAGAAGGGGGTTCGCCATGACCAGCAAGCCAAAGCCGGAGACAGAGCGCAAGTCAGAGCCGAAGGACCAGGAGGAGCGCAGCATCCTCATCAACTTCGTGCTCGACAAGAGCGGCTCGATGGATACGATCCGCGAGGCCACCATCTCGGGGTTCAACGAGTTCCTCGGCGATCAGCAGCGCGAGGGCGGGGACGCGCGCATGACGCTCACGCTGTTCGACACGCGGTTCCAGACCGTCGCCTCGGCGGTGCCCGTGCGTGAGATAACGTCGCTCGATCCGGGCACCTACATGCCCTCGGGCATGACCGCGCTCTACGACGCCATCGGCCACACCATGAGCATCACCAACGCCTACGTGGCGGCGCACCGGCCGGACCAGGTGCTGTTCGTGATCATGACCGACGGTCTCGAGAATGCGAGCCGGGAGTTCGACCAGCGCAAGATCTTCGAGCTGATCAAGGAGCGCCAGGAGGCCGCCGGCTACGAGTTCATCTACCTGGGCGCCAACCAGGACGCGTATGCGGCGAGCGAGTCGATCGGCATCGCGGCGGATCGCGCGATGAACTGGGAGGCCACGCCGGCCGCGGCAGCCGCAACGATGACGCGCGTGTCGCACAACGTGCGCGCGCACCGCAGGAGCGGCATGGGGCAGCAGGCAGACGGCACGTTCTTCTCGCCGGCCTTCGAGGCGGAAGGCTCGATGGACTACGACGAGCACAAGCGGCGCAAGGACAGCGAGGCCGGGAAGTAGGCTCGGACATGCGGATCGGGGTGCGTGTCAGACCCACGGGGTAGGCTTTGTGGTGGTAGGTAGTACGTAAGGCGCCGATTTGAGCTACAGCTTGCGGGCGCGATACAAGTGCAGCTAAAGCGTGGGTCAGGCGAGCTGGCCCTCCGTGGTCAGGCTCGCCTGCCGCTTGTATCGCCCCGCCCGAAACGAAGGGCGGCGCAGTGATGGGTACGGAAGGCAACCACAGCGAGGGGGCTCCGGGGGATCGCGTCACGCGGTTCGGCGAGGTCATCGTGGACGGCGGGCACGCGTGGGTTCTCGCGCACGACAGCGAGAACTGGTTCTACGAGTGCCTGAAGTGCGGCGACTGGGTGCACGTGCTGACCATCCCCGAGATGAGCAAGGCGGTCCAGCACGGCTACGCGTACATGCCGGTGAGCCATCGAGCGCCCTGGAACCGGCACAGGCCGGTGCGGGTCGTGCAGCCCGACGGCGAGATCGTGGTCAGTCAGGACCCGCCGTATCCGCCGTGTCTCCAGGCGGCGCGGCCGGTTCCCGCGGTGCGTTTGGAGAGCGGTCCGCTCGTAGCGGTGCCGCGGGACCCACATGATGGCAGCGCGGGAGAAGAGCGGTCCTGATGCGACTCCTCGACACCTCCTGCTGGTGCTGGCGCTCCCCGGCGCAGCGCTCGCCGCCGCTATCGCCGAACGCACGCCAAAGGTGGCGTGAGCCGGTAACGCTCACCGATACCCTGTAGGATGTACACGTTCGGCGTGCCAGTGGCGCCAGCCTCGGGCACGCTCGGTCAGGCGTTGCTGGGGGGCAGCCATGGGGGATTCGGTCGAACGCGACGTGAGCGGGCAGCACGACGTCTTCATCTCGTACTCGCGTAAGGACATCGCCTTCGTCCGCATACTGCACGGCATGCTCGCAGAGCGAGGTCTCGGCACCTGGGTCGACTGGCAGGACATCCCGCCAAGCGCAGACTGGATGGCCGAGGTCTACAAGGCCATCGAATCCGCCAACGCGTTCATCTTCGTGATGAGCGACACATCCACGGGCTCGGATGTCTGCCGCCTCGAGCTGGATCACGCGATCAAGAACAACAAACGGCTGATCCCCATCACGGTGCACGATGTGGAACCCGCGGTGTTGCCGCCCGAGGTGGCCGCTCGCAACTGGGTGTTCTTCCGCGAACAAGACGACATCCAGGAGTCCTTCAACAAGCTCCTCGAGGCGGTGGAGACAGACCTGGAGTGGACCAAGGCGCACACCGCGCTCCTGCAGCGTGCGATCGAATGGGACGAGCGAGACCGGGAGGCCGGCTTCTTGCTCCACGGCGCCGCGCTCGCCGACGCGCTCTCCAAGGTGGCCGAGGCCAGCACGGGCCGCGAGCCCGCGCTCACGCAGCTGCAGGTGGACTACGTGCAGGAGAGCCAGGCCGCGCAGGCCGCGCAGGAGCTGCGCTGGAAGCGCCGCACGCAGGTGATCCGCGGCGTCATCTCCGGCGCGCTCGTGGTCTCCGTTGCACTCACGGTCTGGGCGCTCGTAAACGCCGCCGAGGCCCGTCGCCAGCAGCAGCTCTCGCGCTCCAACGAGCTGGTGGCGTACTCGCGGGAGATGGTGCAGACAGACCCGCTCGTGGGCTACCTGTTGGCGCGCGCCGCACTCGACGTGAAGCCCACGCCGGCCGCACAGGCCGCACTCTGGGATCCGCTGCAGTATCCGTTCACGCGCGCGACGATGACCGGTCACTCACAGTCCGTGAGCGATGTTGAGCTCTCGCCCGACGGGAAGTTCGCCGTGACATCGGCCGGGGATGGCACGGCACGCGTCTTTGACACCACCACCGGCGAGCAGCTGCGCGTGCTCGAGTCTGAAGACGGTCACAAGGTGAAGCTCATCAACGACGCCGAGTTTGCCGACGGCGGACGTTTGGTGGTGACGATGACCGCCTTCGCGAACGTAACGGGTGGTAGCCTGGCGTGCGTGTGGGATGTCGCCACCGGGGAGCTCGTGACAACGCTCGTGCACAACGACTTCAGCTTTGGGGCTCCGCTGATCTCGCCGGACCAGACGCTCATCGTCACGTGCGGGGCAGGTGAGTTTGGCGATTGGGGAAACAAGCTGGTCGTCTACGACGCCGCCACCGGTAACGAGCTCCGGACGCTTGATGATCTGACCGACCTCCCACACAGCGCCGTCTTCAGTCCGGATGGCACGCGCGTTGCCGCCGGCTGTCTGGACGGGAGTGTTGTGATCTGGGACGTGGCCACAGGCGGTGTGTTGCGGCGCCTCGAGGGCCATTCGGAGTCAGTGTACGGGGTCGCCTTCTCGCCCGACGGTGCGCAGATCGCAACGGCGTCGTCGGATGCCACCCTGCGGCTCTGGGACTCGGCCACCGGCCAGCAGCTCGGCTCGACCGACTGCGGGAATACGCTCGGTCTCGTGCTCTTCTCGCCAAGCGGCGAGCGCGTGGCCGTGAAGCGCGATCCCGACGAGGTCGTGGTGGTCGATGCGCAAACGTGGTCGCAGGTCTACGTGCTCAAGAAGTCCCTGGAATCGGGGTCCTCACTCTGGGAATCGGAGGACGTTGCGTTCTCACCGGACGGCGCCCTCCTTCTCTCGGCCGCGCCGGACGGCTCGGCACAGGTGAACGACTCGCTCCTGGGTGGCCTCGTGCTGTCGCTGAGAGGGCACGCCAGCACCGTCACGAGCGTGGCGTTCTCCGCCGACGGCAAGCAGGCGATCACCGGCTCCGAAGACGAGACGGCTCGCATGTGGGATCTCGTGGCCGGCCAGGCGATCGTCTCGATCAAGCCCGCGCCCAATCCGCCGTACGTGAGCAGTCTCGAGACCGGAATGCTCTCCTCGGACGGCGCGCGCATCGTGGTCTTGCTGGCTGACGGCACCGGCGCGGTCTACACCGCTGACACCGGGGAGCAAGAGTACGCGCTCACCGAGGATTCCGGCCGGATCACCTTCGCAGGGTTCTCGCCCGACGGTGCGCTTCTCGCCACGTTCTCCGAGGACGGCCCACCCACCCTGTGGGATGCGGCAACGGGTGAGAAGGCGCGCGAGCTTTCCACCAGCAGCGATAGGAGCATGAGCAACTGCCAGTTCTCGCCTGACGGGAAGTACCTTCTGGCAGCGGAGGGCAAAAACGGCGAGTGGAGCGTGCATGTCTGGGAGGTTGCCAGCGGCGAAGAGACGCAGGTGATCCCGTTCGGCTCGGCCGACCTGGGCTCGGCAACGTTCATCCGCGACATCGACCTTTCGGCCGACGGCGTGTACCTGGCCGTTGCCTTCCAGAAGGAGACGACCGTTTGGGACGTGGGCACCGGCAAGAAGGTGGCCGCGCTGGTCCACGAATCCGAGCCCGAGTGGGTGAGGTTCTCTCCTGACGGCCGGGTGCTCTTCGACGGAGTCTCGTACCCGAAGGCCGTGACGGTGGCATGGGACTGGTCGGCGGAGGAGCGGTTGTACACCCTCGAGGGTGCGAAGCTCCTGGACTTCTCCCCGAACGGCATGCAGATGGTCACTAAGGACGATGATGACGCAGTGCGTATCCGGGACGTTGTCACCGACACCATCGTGACCACGATGAGTTGGCCCGTTGCGCCTGTGGCAGCCACCTTCTCGCCCGATGGCACCCGAATGGCGGTGGGCTACGTGGGCGGCGAGGTACGCATTTGGGACGTTGCGAGCGCGCGGACGATGCACGTGTTCGTGGGGCACTTGGAGTCAGCCCAACCGCTCGGCTTCACGCCGGACGGGTCGAGGCTCGTGACGCTTGCCTGGAGAGACTCGGTTCGCGTCTGGCCGGCCACTTACCACGAGATGCTCAAGCTGATGGATGAAGGCTTCCGTGGCGACGTGCGCGATCTTCAGCCCGCGGAACGCGCGGAGTACGGGTTCACCACCGAGGGCGAGTAGTGGGCAAGAGCGGCTCGAGGATCACATCCCGGCGGCCACGATCTCCGGTTTCAACGAGCTCCTCGGCGACAGTAGCGTGAGGGTGGCGAGGCGCGTACGACGCTCACGTTGTTCGACACCGCGCCGTCTTCGAAATGATCAAGCAGCATCAGGACTCCGTCGGCTACGAGTTCATCTACCTGGGCCAACCAGGACGCGTATGCGGCGCAAGGACAGCGAAGCCGGGAAGTAAGGGATCGCGTTCAGATTCGGTTCATGCCCTGCCGGTACCCTGAGCGACACGAAGATAGTGCGTGGTTGTCAGTTGACAACCACGCACTATCACGACTACCCTCACTGAAGGGACGAACGTGTCCAGGCGGCGGCATCATAATCAGCACGTCGAGATTGCGCTTCGGTATGCGGAAGCCCGGGGTTGGCGGGTAGAGCCGGCGGGGGCCCGATCGCACGCGTGGGGCAGAATGCTCTGTCCCCACCCATGCGAGAAGTGCCGGGAAGGCGAGTTCTGCATGGTGAGTGTGTGGAGCACACCGCGAAGCCCGGAGACGCATGCCCAACAGCTCCGCCGCGTTGTGGATGGTTGCATGAACCAGAAAAGGGGATACGAGCGGTGACCGACTACGAGTTCACTCTGCGGTTCCGCATCACCGACAGCAGCGTGGGCATCGACGATCGGCTCGAGCGTCTCTTCGAGGCTGGTTGCGACGACTCACTGCCTGGCATCGGTCGCTCCGGCAGTATCGCGCTCGCGTTCACGCGTTCTTCGGAGTCTGCGCGCGACGCCATTCTCAGCGCCCTCGCGAGTGCGCTTGGCGCTATGCCCGACGCTACGCTGATCGGCGCCTCACCGGACCTCGTCGGCCTGACCGACATTGCCCGGATCATGGGCTTCTCCAGGCAGAACATGCGGAAGCTCATGCTTGGCGGCGTGGAGCCGGGCCCCGCGCCCGTCCATGAAAGCGCCCCGTCTCTCTGGCATCTCGCTGACGCGTTGACATGGCTTGGCGGCAGAGGCTATAGCGTGGACCAGGCGCTCATCGATGTTGCCGTGGTGACGATGCAGGTCAACCTCGCCCTAGAACTCACCCGGGCCGACCCTGCTGCACAACGGGCTATCCAGAAGGCTCTCGCGTAGTCCTGTCGGACGTGTGCGGTCCTGAAGCGACTACTCGACACGTGGCCCGTCGTCCGTCATCTCACCCTGGGGGTATACAGTCACGTCCGTGCAAACGAAGTCGAGGAGGCAACACGTGGGCATTCTGTCGTGGATTATCGTGGGTCTGATCGCTGGCGCGCTGGCCAAGTGGATCATGCCAGGGAATCAGAAGGCCGGCATCTTCATCACTATGGTGCTGGGTATCGCGGGCGGTGTGCTCGGCGGCTTCATCATGAGCCTCATCGGTGGCACAGGTGTCACCGGTTTCAACCTGCAGACGCTACTCGTGGCCACCCTCGGCGCGCTCGTGGTGCTCCTCATATACGGGCTCGTCAACAAGCGCTAAGCGCGATGCGGGACCGGATTGTGGTCCAATAGAGGCGCAGAGCCGCTCGTTTGGAGGCCCCATGCGCACCGCAGCCTGGATCGCGCTTGTCGTCGTGACCGTGTTCATCGCCGGCTACGCCTTCACCACGGGCGGCACACCGACGCGTAAGCCGGCCGAGTGGCTCACCGCGCAGAAGATCTCGCACCGCGGCATGTGGACCGAGGGTCCCGCGCGTCCCGAGGACTCGCTCGCCGCGTTCGACGAGGCGGCCTCGAGCGGCTTCGCCGTCGAGCTCGACGTGCACTCCTCGGCAGACGGCGTGACGGTGGTCGTCCACGACAGTCACCTGGGGCGCATGACCGGCGAGGACGTTCTGGTCGAGGACCTCACGCTTGAGGAGCTGAAGGAACTGCGCCTTCTCGGCGGCGATGAGGAGATACCCACGCTCGAAGAGGTGCTCGCGCTGGTGGACGGACGCGTGCCGGTCTTCGTGGAGATCAAGAACGAGGGCGACGTGGGCGCGCTCGAAGACGACGTGGCCGCGCAGCTTGCCGCCTACGATGGCGAGGCGTGCGTGATGTCGTTCAACCCGTACTCGCTTGCGCAGGTCGCGGCCTCGGAGCCCGACATCGTGCGCGGCCAGCTCGCGAGCCGCTTCAAGGGCGAGGACCTCCCCTGGTATCAGAAGCTGCTGCTCGCGAACATGATGATGAACTGGACCTCCAAGCCCGACTTCGTCGCCTACGACATCGATGCGCTGCCGTGTCCCGGCGTGACCGTGCAGACGTGGCGCGGCCGCCCCATCCTCGGCTGGACGATCGACGACGCCGATGAACTCGCCTACGCCGAGAAGTACTGCGACGGCTTCATCTGCAACCCCGGGGCGCTCGAGGAGTAGCGGCGGAGCGGCGTCGCGCGGCGGGTTCGCATCCGTGCGAACACGCGGTGCAAGGCCTCTCGCGCCGGGTGCGCAAATGCGCGAACCTTCGTATGTGGACGATAATGCCGGTCCGCTCTCCCTGGAGTGGGCGGCCACCCGCGTACATTAGCTTCCTAGGGATGTGGGAACACACCCCTAGGAGGTGATTGCGATGAAGCAGACAACCGGAATAATCCTAGCCATCGCGCTCATCCTGATAGGTCTGGTCGGCCTGGCGCTCACCTGGTCGCTCACAGCCGATCCCGTCGGCTCCTTCACCTGCCCGGGCGGCGAGCCGTGCTTCGGCGAGCGCGGCCGGCTTGGCTCAGACACGGCCGACAACGCAACCCGACCAGACGCGAACGGCTCAGACGCGATGTTCATCGTGGGCATGATCCCGCATCACGACGACGCGATCGAGATGGCCGAACTGGCGCTCACCGAGGCCGAGCATCCCGAGATCAAGCAGCTGGCCGAGGACATCATCCGCACACAGACAGCTCAGAACGTGCAGATGCGCAAGTGGTATTCGGAGTGGTATGGCGGCGACGTTCCCGATGAAGGGGACGGCTCCTTCGGCATGATGGGTGGAGGCGGAATGATGGGCGGAAGCTTCGATGCCGCCCAGCTTGAGGGCGCCGACCCGTTCGACAAGGCATTCATCGAGCAGATGGTCCCGCACCATCAGATGGGGATCATGATGGCCCAGATGGCGGGCGGATCCACCAACCGTTCGGAGATCCGCGGTCTTGCCGACGACATCATCACCGGACAGAGCGCAGAGATCGAGCTCATGCGGGGCTGGTACGACGAGTGGTACGGCAACTGACAGTGAGCCTGCCGCCTTGCGGCGGGGCGAGGAGTTGAGCGAACCATGATGTACGGCAACGGATACGGCAACATGATGGGTGGCAACGGCTGGTTCGGCGGGCTGCTCGCCATATTCTTCGGAATCCTGGTGCTCGTGGGCGTGGTGCTGCTCGTGATATGGCTCGTGAAGACCATGTCCGGGCACAGCGGGACCGCAACAGGCCCGCAGCCGGGCGCACCGGGTCACGACGAGGCCGTCACGCTGGCGCGGAAGCGCTTTGCGAGCGGCGAGCTCACCAGGGAGCAGTTCGACGAGATCATGCAGGCGCTGGGCAGCTAGCGTCGGCCTCGCCAAACCTCACCATGGCTCTCGCAGAGTGAATGGTGTGCGGCAACTTCAATATGGCGGTGCTGTTCGGCGCATACTAGGCGTGTCGTCGACTCAGGAGGGCATCCGCGCGTGAAGGCCCGGAGCCAGTGACACGGTTCGTCCTCAGGCCCGCACAGGCCACCGCCGCCACTGCAGGCCCCAAAGCCGCGGTGCTCGCCCGGGCGCTTGCAGTCGGCCTGCCGGTGCCGCCCTTCGTGGTGGTCTCGGCCGACGCCTACCGCCAGCACGTCTCCCGCGCGGGCGTGCGCGCCGTCGACCCAGCCGCCACCCGCGCAGCGATCACCGGCACCGCGCTCGCCTTCGACCTCGGCATGCAGCTCACAGCGGCGCTCCAGCGTCTCGAGCCGCCGCTTGCGGTGCGTTCGTCGGGCACCGCCGAGGACCTGCCGGGCCTCTCGTTCGCCGGGCAGTACGCGACCACGCTCGGCGTGGATGCCGAGGAACTCGACGCAGCCGTGCTCGCGTGCTGGGCGTCGGTGTGGGGCGATCGCGCGGTGGCGTACCGCGAGCACAACGGCGTCTCCCACGACCGCGCCGCCATGGCCGTGATCGTGCAGCGCATGGTCGAAGCCGACCTCGGCGGGGTGGCGTTCACCACCGACCCCGTGAGCGGCAAGCGCGATGTGGTCGTCGAGTCCTCGGCCGCCGGCGCCGAGGCGATCGTGAGCGGGCGAGTGGCGCCCGAGCGCGCGAGCTTCAAGCGCAAGGAGCTCAAGGGCGACCCGCCGGAGCCGCTCTCCCCCGCCAGTGTGCCGGCCGCGGTCGCACGCCTTGCGCTTGCTGCCGAAGAGCTGCTGGATGCGCCGGCCGACATCGAGTGGGCCTTCGACGGCGAGCAGCTGTGGCTCCTGCAGGCGCGGCCGATCACCGCGGTCGCAGGTCAGGACCGCAAGGACGCTCCGGCCGCTCCGGCGTACGACGCCCCGATCGCACCAACCACGACCGCGAAGTCGCCACCGCCAGCCGCCGCCCCGGCCGCGCCTTCGGCCACCCCCGCCGGCTACCGCCCCACCGCCTGGAGCAACGTCAACACCGGCGAGGTGCTCCCTGGCGTGGTGACGCCGATGACGTGGTCGGTCGTCGGCAAGGTGGCGACCGGACTCATCGACGCGCTCTTCGGCAAGCTCGGCATCCGCGTGGACACCGACCGCCTCACCACGCTCATCGCAGGCCGCGCGTACTTCAACGCGTCGCTGATCGGCTCGGCGTTCGAGCAGATCCCGATGCGCGGCGACGCGGACATCACATCGGTCTTCGGCGGAAGCGATGCTCCGCCGGGCTTTACCGACCTCCCGCTCGCCCCCGAAGACACCGCGCACGTGAGCACGCTCAGGCTGGTCGCCGGCGTGCCGCTCGTGGCTGTCTACTTCCTCCGGCACTCGCCGCGCGCGGCCGCGCGCCTGTGTGCCCGCGTGCGCACGGAGGCAGCCGCGGCACTCAGCGGCATCGCCGCCGCCTCCAGCGAGGACGCGCTCGCCGCGCTCACCGATCGCGTGGTGCACTCACTCGACACCATGGTGGACGCGATCGCGTTCTCCGGCGTGGCGATGGCGCTCCACGGTCAGTTCGTGGCGTCCGCGAAGAAGCACTTCGGCGAGGACGGCCCCGCGCTTGCGAACACACTTCTCGCGGGACAGGGCGGTGTGGCAAGCGCCGAGTCCGGGCTCGCGCTTGCGCGGCTGAGCAGGCTCGGTCGCGAAGACCGCGCGGTGGGCGAGGCACTCCGGTCGTCCGCGTCCTGGGCCGAGGTGCGCATGCGCCTGGAGGAAGCGGGCGAGGACGGCTACGCGTTCCACGAGGCGTGGGCCGCATTCCTCGCCGAGCACGGGCACCACGCGCGCGGGGAGCTCGAGTTCGGGTCGCCGCGATGGGCCGAATGTCCCGACGACGTGCTCGCGATGGTCGTCGGCCTGCTCGACATCCCTATGGTCGACGACATCATCTCGGCGCATGAGGCGCGGGGCCAGCGCGCCGCCGAGGAGCAGGCACGTGCACTGCGCACGCTCGGCCCGCTCGCCCGCGTGCGGTTCCGCTGGCTGCTCAAGCGCGCACGCGCGGGCGCGCGCATGCGCGAGAACCTCAAGAACGAGGGCGTGCGGATGCTCGCGGCCGGACGTCAGGCGCTCCTCGCGCTCGGCGCGTCGATGGCGGAGCGCGGCGTGTTTGCCGGGGCCGACGACATCCTGTTCCTCACCTGGGACGAGGTCGCGCCGGTGCGTGCCGGTACGCTCGAGGCCGCGCCGGTCGTGGCCGAGCGCCGAAACGAGTACGACGCCAATTGCGCGATCACGCCGCCTCCCGTGGTGATCGGGGAGTGGGACGGCGAGCCGCACACGCCCGACCTCGCAACGCCGTTCGAGCCCGACACGTTCACCGGCCTCGGCGTGGCTGCCGGCGTGGCGCGCGGACCGGCACGCGTGATCTGCTCGCTGCAGTCTGCCGAGCGCGTGCTGCCCGGCGAGGTCCTCGTGGCGCCCTTCACGGATCCGGGCTGGACGCCGTACTTCATCCCGGCCGCCGCGATCGTGGTGGATATGGGCGGGATGCTCAGTCACGGCAGCATCATCGCCCGCGAGTATGGCATCCCGGGCGTGGTGAACGTGGGCCCCGCGACGACGCTGATCAACACCGGCGACATCGTCGAAGTGGACGGCTCGCGCGGCGTGGTGACGGTGCTCGAGCGGGTGGAGAAGCCCGCCGGGTAAGGGGGCGCTGCGGGCCGCGACGGCCGCCGTAAGCCGCTGGAAGGTCAGCGAACGCCCGGGGCCGAGTGCTTGTGACCGTTCGACCCCCGTGAAAACCGTTCAGACGTGCGAAACGACCGTTACGCCTCATTTGGTTACCGTTCGTCACCAACCTCGACATTTCGCGATTTGCCCCTTGCGCGCCGATTCCGGGTGCCGTAAGGTGGGTCTTGTCCCGAGAGGTCGATCCGGGAGAACCGCCAAAGGCGACGTACCAGTAGCTGTCGGCGGGGTGTTCAGAGGAACGGGCTTCGCGCAAGCTGGCCGGTTTCACTGGGGCTCCAAAGGCGTGAAACGGGAAGTCGCGGAGTAACGGATCTCACAGGTGAGGTTTCTCGGGACACCTCTTTTTCCTCGGCCTGTTCCGGCCACTCTCCGTGTGCGTACGACGACGCCAAGGCCCGGGCGTACCGGGACCTCTTCGGCGAGTTGTAACGCGTTCAACTCCAGGCGAGATGTCGTTGACCAGGCGTGCGTATGCTGTGGGTGTCTGTTGCTGTCGGCATGGACGCGTCTTACAATGGTGCGGAAACGTAAGACGTAGTCGACCGCAAGCAGGTGACCCGATGAAGGTGCGCGTGTCGTCGAAGGGGCAGATCGTGCTGCCGGCTGAGATCCGGAAGAAGTACGGGATAGATGTGGGCTCCGAGCTCGCTATCGTAGAGTGGGCGGGTTCGCTCTACCTCGTGCTCATCGAGGAGGGCGACCCACTGGAGCAGCTGAGGGGCCTCGGCGCCGACGTGCCGGGCTTCTCCTCGGAGGAGTTTCTGGCCGATCGACGGCGGGAGCGCAATCGCGAGAACGAGGAGCTGGAGCAGTGGCGGCACTCGTCCTAGATGCACAACCGCTCATCGCGGTCATCGCCAACGAGGCGCTCGCGGAGGATGTTGCCGCGCGTTTGGAGTCCGCACTGGCCGCCGGCGACCGGCTCGTGATCTCCTCGGTCAACTGGTGTGAGGTGCTCTACACGACCCGGCGACTTCTGGGCTCGGCCGTCACGCGTCGGGCGATCGATTTGATGCGGCGTATGCCGATAGCGGTTATCGAGGCCGGAGAGGAGCACGCCACGTATGCCGCCGAGATGAAGGCGCGCCACGGCCTTGGGCTCGGCGATGCGTTTGCGGCCGGGCTCGCGCTCGCCCTCGGCGCGCCGCTGCTTACCGGCGATGCGGACTTTCTGCCGCTCGCCGTGCACGGTCTTGAGATCGACTGGGTAGGGAGCGAGGAGCGCTAGATGGTGCCGCTCCCGCCCGCTCTATTCGGCCACCGGGTAATAGAAGCCGCTCATCCCTGGGATTCCCGGCGCGCTGCCGTACGAGGATCCCGCGTCGCCTGCGTGGAAGATCGACACGTTGGACAGGAGGGGCGAACCGGTGGACTGGAGGGCGAGTTGCAGAAGGCTCTGCTGCGTGACGTCGCCCGCCGGGATCCTGGTCCTGATCACCAGGTGAGCGCCCGAACCGTAGAGGTCCTCGAAGGTGATCGACTCGATCGAGGAGTACCAGGTCTCATCCGGTCCGAGGGTGACCATCCCGCCGGGGCCGTAGACCATGTCGAGCCAGGCCTCGAACTCCGGGGCGTTGGTGGGTGCGGTGGGTAGGTTGAAGGCCTCGTTCATCGGCATGGGCCCGGTCGCGCTCGACGACACCAGACGCCAGACGGTGCCCTTCCCGTCGACCATGGCTACGTTCGCCGCTATCTCGATGTTCAGCGCGGGAAACACCTCCTGGATGCCCTGCTGCTTGGCGTTACTGGCTTCCCAGTCGGCGTCGTCGGCGCCCCACGCCACGTGGAGCACGAGCACTTCGGCGCCGAGGTAGGTCTCCATGGTGTAGTCGGTGATGTCCGGGTACCAGTCGGTGTCGGCGTAGTCCTCGGCGAGGACCGCCTTGAGTTCGTCGATGGTGGCGATCGCGTCAGAATCCGACGAGCTGCTGCCAGAGCTGCTGCTGCCGGAGTCACTGCCGCTGCTCGAACCGCCGCCGCCTCCGGAGTCGCATCCCACGAGCCCGAGCGCGAGCACGAGAACAAGCAGGCACACCAGCAAACGCTTCATGAGGCCCCCTCGGTAGACGACAGCATCAGTATGCGTTGACAGGCCCACGCGCGCCACCGCGCGTCACCGTGTCAGAGGCTCGCGCTACGATGTGTCCAGGATGGAGATGATGCCGCATGGCGAGGACGCTGTCGAAGTCGCGGTTTCAGAAGGGTCTGCAGTGCGAGAGGGCCTTGTGGCTTGCGGTGAACCGCCGCGATCTTGCTGCGCCGGTGAGCGAGACACAGCAGTGGGTGTTCGATCAGGGTAGCGAGGTGGGGCGTGTCGCGCAGCAGCTCTTCCCCGGCGGCGTTGAGGTCGCCGACGATCACCTCCACCAGGCCGAGGCGCTCGAGACAACCGCGCATCTGCTCGAGGAGAAGGTCGCGGTCCTCTACGAGCCGGCGTTCAGCTTCGGCGGAGCGTTCGCGCGCGTGGATATCCTGGTCGCCGCGGGCGATGGAACGTGGGACCTCTACGAGGTGAAGTCGACCGTGTCGCTCAAGGACGTGCATATCACCGACGCCGCGGTGCAGGCGTTCACGGTCGAGGGGTCGGGCCTGGCGCTGCGTACGATCAACGTCGTGCACCTCGACTCCTCGTGCGAGTATCACGGCGGCGAGTACGACGTGCATTCCCTCTTCACGATCGAAGACGTCACCGGTATGGCGCGCGAGTACATGCGCACGGTTCCCGCCGAGGTCGCACGGCTGCAAGAGATGCTCGACGGCTCAGAGCCGGACGTGCGCGTGGGAATGCAGTGCTCGCATCCGTATCCATGCGAGTTCGAGGGGTACTGTCACGCGTTTTTCCCCGGCGAGCATCCGATCACGGCGCTTCCGCGGCTGCAGGAGCGGCAGCTCCACGACCTGCTCGACGCGGAGATCACCTGCATCCTCGACGTGCCGCTGGACTTCCCCGGGCTGTCGGCCGCGCAGCGTGAGACCATCGAAGCGGTGCAGGCGGGCGAGCCGCATGCCGATCCGGAGAAGCTTGCGCAGGCGCTCTCCACGCTCGACTGGCCGGTCTACCACCTGGATTTCGAGACCGTCATGCCCGCGCTTCCGCTGTGGCCCGGCACCAGGCCGTACCAGACGGTGCCGTTCCAGTACTCGGTGCACCTGCAACGGCGTGACGGCATAGCCGAGCACCGCGAGTACCTGCACATGGGCACCGGCGATCCGCGTCGGCCGCTCGCCGAGCGCATGATCGCGGACCTCGGCAAGCGCGGCTCGATCGTGCACTACACCGCCTACGAGCGCACGCAGATCGAGCGTCTCGAGGCGGCGCTGCCGGACCTCGCGCCGGAACTCGCGAAGGTGCGGGCGCGCCTGTTCGATCTCGAACCGGTGATCCGGCGCAACACGCGCCACCCGGCTGCGGCAGGGCGCTCAAGCATCAAGTACGTGCTGCCCGCGTGGTGTCCCGATCTCTCGTACGCGGGGATGAACATCGCCGACGGCCAGACCGCGAGCGCGCGCTATCTGCGCATCCTGAAGGGGCTTGCAGACGACGGCGAGGCCGAGGCCACGATGCGCGACCTCACCGAGTACTGCGCGCTCGACACGCTCGCGATGGTCCGCCTGCTCGACGAGATGCTACGCCGGGCGGCCGGCTGAGAGCCGACGCCCGTTCTGTTCGAGGCTCGGGGCTGCTAGTCCTGTGGGATCCCCATGATGATCACAACGCCCATGCCGCCGGTCTCGTCGTTCCACGACCACGTGGCGGGGTCCGAGTCGGTGACCGTGTAGGTCCCGGCTGGAATCTCGATGTTCGGCTCCACGTACCAGTAGGCGTTGGGCACGCCGCCCTGGCCGTCAGCGGCCTTCGACAGACTCCACGGGCCGTACTTCGTGCCGTCCTTGGCTACGAGCCCGATCTTCCCGCCGCCCGCCGACCCGGAGCCGTCGTTCCAGTGGTAGGTGAGCACCGAGGTGATGATCGTATCCTCCTCAAGCGTGAACACCGTGGGATTCGGCGGGTTGCCGGTGTTCACCGAGGCGTCGCTGTGCGTGCCGAAGACCTCCACCGCATCGCCGGTGTCCACCGACAGGGCGACGTCACCGCTCGCCTCGCCCTCGGAGTCTTCCTGCTTGAGGACTTCATCGTCGGACACGATCACGGTGGTCGAAGCAGAGCCGAGCTCCCCGTAGACCGTGACTACATACGTGCCGGGCATGGTGGCCGTGAAGACCCCTTTGCTCGTGACGGATGCGCCTTCCGGGGGGTCGATTCCCCAATCGACGTTGCGTACCTCCGCCCTCTCCCAGCGAGGATCACATGCGCAGCCGTGGTCGGTGTTGATCCGTGCGCTCGGTTCGAGATCCACGGAGACACCCACCTTGGTCTCGAACGTGTCGGACTTGAAGCGGTAGCTGTCGTCCTCCCCGCAGGCGAAAAGCGGGATGAGCAGCATCGCGGCCACGATCGTCGTCGCAACAACACGGCCGAACGAGATACGCATGGCGACCCTCCCCAGTCGGCATCACCGCAAGTATGACCGGCCGCGCCCGCGTCTGCTACCGTGACAGGAGAGACGCATCCACCGCCCGAGCATGGGGGAGTTTGTGAGCACGCTGAGAGAACCGTTCTGGCGTACCCATCTGCCTGCGATCGTCGTGGGGCTGGCCGACGTGTTCCTGATCGGTCTGGGCATGGGCGTGCCGATCCTCGCTATCCTGCTCGGCTTCGGCGCAGGCTGGTGGGTCGCGCGCAGGGCCGCGCCACCGCTGGTGCCTGGCGCCGACGTGCTTAGGGTGCGCGTACGGGGGCTGCTCGGCCCGGCCGGCGCCCTTGCCGCACTGAGCTTCGTCGTAGTGCTGGCGGTGTGGGGGCCGTGGATCCCCTCGGCCTTCGATCCGGCGTTCGATGCGAAAGCGTGGGGAATCCCGCTCATCCTCTACACGTCCCAGGCTTCGATGATCGGCTGGCTCGCGCTCATGATCGTCATCTCACCGGTGCTGCAGTTCATGGCGGTCGTGACCGGAGGCGCGCTCGGCCTCGCCTGGCGGGCCCCTCGAACTGACGGCTCCCGGTGACGTCGGCCGCGGCCACGACCGTCCCGCTCGGCGGGTTCCCCGCGGCGGCAGTCGTGATCGGTGCGTCCACGGGCGGCCCGCCTGTGGTGGAGCACATCCTGCGGGCGCTTCCTGCCGACTTTCCGGCGCCGGTGGCCATCTGCCAGCACATTTCGCCCGGTTTCGTGGAGCAGTGGGCCGAGCGTCTCGACCCGCTGTCTTGGCTGGACGTGAAGGAGGCCGAGAACGGCGAGGCGTTCGTCCGAGGTCACGTATACATCGCACCTGTGGGCATGCACCTGCGGTTCTGGCGGGACGGCACCGGCCCCCGGTGCCGTCTGGATGCGGACTCCACCGGCTCGGTGCACGTGCCGTGCGTCGATTTCATGTTCACCTCGGCGGCCGAGGTCTTCGGCAGTCGGACGCTCGGCGTGCTCCTCACCGGCCTCGGCGCTGACGGTGCGCAGGGGCTCAAGGACCTTCGTCAGCGCGGCGCGTACACGCTCATCGAGGACCCGGCGACCGCGGTCGCCTCGAGCATGCCCGAGTCGGCGCTCCGCCTGGGAGCGGTCGTCGAGACGGTGCGCACCGATGATCTGCCGCAGGTGATCGTCCGGCGTGCGAACGGCGACTACGGCGGGTGAACGCCGCACGTCCGTGCATGTGTTCTGACCTGCGGATATACTCTTCCCAGCACCGCGGCACACACAGGAAGGCGCATCCATGAAGCCGCTCGTCTCGATCGTCGTCCCGATGTTCAACGAAGAGGACAACGCGCCGGTCACGCTCAAAGCAGTGGCCGACGCGCTTACAGCCGAAGGCTGGACGTACGAGCTCCACCCGGTGAGCGACGGATCCACAGACAAGACCGCCGCGGTGCTCGCCCGGCTTGCGGCGAGCGACCCGCACATCGAGCCGGTGGCATACCCCAAGAATCGCGGCCGCGGCTACGCGCTTCGGCAGGGCTTTGCAGCGGCACGCGGCACGTACACGGCCTCGCTCGACGCGGACCTCAGCTACTCGGCCGACCACGCGGTGCGCATGGTCAAGATACTCATCGAGCGTCCCGAGGTGGACGTGGTGCTCGGCAGCCAGTGGATGCCGGGCGGCACGACCGAGAACGTACCGTTCATTCGCGCGTTCCTGTCCCGCGGCGGCAACGTGATCCTCAGGTGGGCGTACGGCGGCCAGATCTACACCTCCACGAGCGTGTGCCGGGCCTACCGCACGCCGGTGCTGAAGTCGCTCGACCTGGTGGCCGAGGACAAGGAGATCCACCTCGAGATCCTTTCGAAGGCGATCGCGCTTGGCTACACCGTGGTTGAGATGCCGGCCACGCTGGCGGCGCGCACGAAGGGCAAGTCGAAGTTCCGGCCCAAGCGCACCATCCTGAGCCACCTGTTCTTCAGCGTGCTCGCGCGGCCGATGACGCTCTTCTCGGTCTTCGGCCTGGCGCTCATCGTCAGCGCGCTCGCGGTGGGGGTCTATCTGCTCACCGAGTTTGCAGCCGGCACCCTCAACCCCGAGCGGCCGCTCATGACGATCATGGTGCTGCTGTTCGTGGCGGGCGGCATCCTCTTCAGCTTCTCGCTGCTCGCGGCGCAGATCATCGAGCAGCGGCGCGCGATGATCCGCCTCCACGCCGAGGTGAAGGGGCTGCGGCAGGACCTCGAGGGGCGAGAGAGCCAAGCCGATGACGGCAGCTAGGCCCGGTGGGCCGGCGCCGTGGCGATGGCCACCCAGTTCACTCCGAGACGGGTCCGAGCCAGTGCGCGCTGCGCGAGGATGGCAGGCGCGAGCGTGATCCGGTTGAACAACAGCCCGTAGAGCGCATCCGACAGCGGGAGTGCCCGATGCAGGCCGCTTTCCGCGGTTCGCTCCTCGGGCGATGCCGCCTCGAGCCCCCCGTCACCGAGGAGCCGTCGGTTCCGACGCGCCAGCAACGGCTTGCCGAGATTGGCTAGCGGCACGCCCATCGAGCGAATGGCGATGTCCTCGTATCCGGCGGCCTGAAGCGCGACGACCAGGTCGTCGTGTTCGTACCGCCTGACGTGGCCGGAGACCGCGTCCGTGTCGTCCCACAACCCCTGATGAGCCGGCGTCGACAGCACGAGGCGCCCGCCGGGAGCGAGTACCGTGCGAATCTTCCGCAAGAGGGACACGTCGTCGGCGATGTGCTCGATCACCTCGAAGGCAAAAACCGTGTTGAACGGTCCGGTGACGTCCAAGACCGTGCCGAGCGCGACCTCCACGCCCTCTGCGCCGGCCGCAGCCACACGCTCCGCTGTCCGCGCGACCGCCTGCTCCGAGGGGTCGATGGCCGTGCCGTGATACCCCCGCCGCACGAGCTCGAGGGTGAAGTCACCGGCTCCGCAGCCGAGATCGAGGAAGCGTCCGGCACCCTGCGGTCCGAGAAGCGAGAACGCGAGGTCGAAGCGCAGCACAGCGAACGGTCCGACGGCCATACTCACCGCCCCGCTTCCGCGATGAAGTCGTAGCCCTCGGCCACTTCACGCGCCACCAGAGGCCAGGTGTACCGCTCGGCCGCCGAGCGTCGTGCGCGGTCTGCGAGTCCCGCAGCCCACTCGCGGTCGGTGAGCGCCCGGTCGAGCAGCCGGGCCAGCGCCGGCACGTCGCCCGGGGCGTGCAGGGAGTCGCTTCCGCCGAGGATCTCGGCGATCGCGCCCACGCCGCTCGCGACGACGGGCGTGCCGAGTGCAGCGGCCTCGAGCGACACCACGGAGAAGCCTTCCGAGCGGCTGGGCAGCACCAGAACCCTTGCGTGTGCGATGACCTCGAGAGCCTCGGGGTGTGGGAGTGGGCCAGGGATGTGCACCCGCCCCGGCAGGCCAAGCTCGTCTACCAGTGTCTCGATCGCGTGCGCGTCGCCAGCGCCTGCGAGTGTGAGCCGCGCGCCGCCCGGAATGAGCGCGAGCGCGCGCAGGGCGTCGAACGCGCCCTTGGCCTCGGTGAGACGGCCGATGAACGCAACGCCGCTGCGTTCGTCCTCCGGCACGACGCGTTCGAGCAGCGACGGGTCGATGCCGTTACCCACGACCCGCACGCGATCGGCGGGAAGGTCGGGGACGAGACGCCGCACCGCCTCGGCCATCGCCTGGGAGACGGGGAGGACGAGTGTGGCGCGGCGGCAGGCGAACCGCAGCGCGAACCGCCATACGCCGCCCCTCTCGGCGAGTGCCACGTCGGTGCCGTGGAGGGAGAGCACCAGCAGCGTGCGGCGTCCGGCTGCGAGGCCGGCGATCGCGCCGACGGGTGCCCAGTGCGCGTGGAGCACGCTCGATCGGTGCGCGGCCTGGCGCGCGGCGCGGCCCAGGCCGATGAGGAACATCGGCAGGGCGAGTGCGGCGACCGGGTTGCTGCGCAGTACGTGCGGGATGCCGAGTGCGCTGTAGCCGAGCACCTCGGCGCGCTGCGGAAGGTAGCGGAAACGACGGACTTCGATATCGCCGAGGTCTTCGTGCTCGGTCAGGCCGGCCGCGTGCGGCGCCACGACTGTGACGCACCATCCCGTCTTGGCCACAGCGCGTGCAAGCGAATCGATGAACGTGCCCATACCGTCACCGGCATGACGCGGGAAGACGGTGGTGAGCATGGTGACCGAGCGCTCGCCGACGGCGCCCGCCGCCCAGCGATGCTCGCCGACGGTTGCGTAGAGCACGAGTCCAACGAGCGGCGGGAGCAGCGTGAGCCCGAGCTGGCCGATTGCCGCGTGCGCGGCGGTCTGCGCGGCGACCCCGTGCGCCACGAGCATGGCGGCGAGCGTGGCTTGCGATACGCCGATGCCCGCGAGCGAGATTGGGAGCAGCGTGGCGAGCGTCATCAGCGGCCCGATGGTGAGCATCGCGGTCGGGGAGATCTCGGCGCCCATCGCGCGCGAGATCGCGAAGACCATCGCGTACGTCAGCACCCAACCCATCGCGGACAGCGCGAGCACGCCCAACAGCAGGGTGCGAGGCACCTGAATCGCCGCGGCGATCTTCTCGTCGCTCACATCAGCGCGGACGGCGACCACGCGCGTCACCAACCGCCAGGGGATGAGCCGTGGCATGAAGATCACAAGCGTGGTGACCGCGCACAGCGCCGCCGCCACCGCTGCGAGCGCTGTGCTGCCAGCGGCAAGACCGCCGGCGATTGCCATCGCGCTCACAGCGGCGAGCGAGGTGAGCTTGTCGATCACAGAACTCGCGACCAGATGCTCGGGTGCCTCGAGCGCCTTGCCCGCGATGTGTGCCTTGAACAGCTCGCCCGTCCAGCTCGGCATCACCAGTGCCGCGGCGCTGCCGACGAGCGTGAGGTAGGCGGCCTGGGGGAAGGTGACCAGTGATTCACTGTGGTTGGTGAGCAGCATGAAGCTCGTGATGCGCACGGTGGCGCCGAGCACAAGCGCCCCCAGCGCGATCGTGATCCACGCGGGGTCGGCAACGCTCAAGGCTTCGGGCACATCGCGCCACCTGACCCGGGTGGCAAGCGCGCCCAGCACCGCAAGCGAGAGGACGAGGCGGATCGCGTAGCCTGCGACCTTACGGCGCATCAGGGTCTCCCAGAGCATCCTCGAATACCGCGGCGATGAGCGCTTGCTCGTCGGTGTTCTCGGTGAGGAACGCGTGCCAGACCAGGTTGTAGCCGATCCAGTACACACGGCCCTTGCCGATCTGACGCATCGCTACCGCCGGCCGCCCGCCGACGGTGGCGAGCACGCTGATCTCCGAGGTGCCCGGCAGGGTGGTGTAGTCGGCGCCGTACCAGGGCGATCCGTCCTCATCAAGAAACGGGCTTGCATCCATCCCGGACAGGCGTGGCTCGAGCTCCACGAGTGCGTCGCCGACCTCGATCGATGCGTTCTCGGCCATCTCCTGCCTGCGGATCACCGTGTCGAACATCACGGTGTTCGCGAGGTCGTATGGCAGCTCCCCGAGGTTCTCGGAGGCGTCGATGATCACCGCGCCGCCGTTGCGCACGTAGTCGAGGAGCGCCGCCTCGCCGTCGGCGCGCTCGCGCCAGCGCACGCCGTAGACCGCCACCGCGTCGTAGGCGGCAAGTTCCTCGGCGGTCATCGAGTCCAGGAACGCCGTGCCCTCCCAGCCGTAGCGGCCCGAGTCGCCGTCGAGGTAGAAGGTGTATCCGGTCACCGTCTCGAGGTAGTTGTCCCACGCCTTGCCGAGGTAGAGCACGTGCGGCAGTTCCTCGGGGGCCGACTCGACGCGCCGCAGCACCGTGGCGCCACCGCCGGTCTGCACGGCCTCGAACCCATCGAAGGTGCGGCTGCGCAGCGTCACGTAGTAGTCGACCGGCACCTTGTCGAGCGCGTGCTGCCGGGCTTCGTCGTCGTTGTAGAAGGGCATGGGTCGCGCGGGGATGCGCGCATACCATGCCGTAAGCGGCCAGACGTCCGAGAAGACCGCCGCCTCGGCGATCCCGTCCTGATGCGAGAGCCACAGCGCGGTTTCGCGCGCGGCCTGGACTGTGCGGTTCGCCTCGCTGGATGTACCCAGCATGGCAGCCGCAATCGCGATCGCCACGAGCACACCGAGTCCCACAGGCGCGCCGAACCGAAGCCATGCGCGCATCCCGGCATCCTCGGGCACGTCCTCCTCGCGCGTGAGCGTGCGGCGGATGTCGACCATGAACATCTGCCAGCCGTAGAGAATCACAAAGACGAGGCCGGGCAGCATGGCAACGAGGTAGCGGGCCACCTGCACGGTCTGGTGTCCGTACGCGTCGAAGTAGATGAGCAGCCACGCGAGCATCGCCGCGAGCGGTGCCGAGGACGCTGTCACGCGTCGGCCCCGCTCGTCTTCCTCGTAGGGCGCCAGCGCGTGCCAGATCGCGTAGACAGCGATCGCAATCGTGACCTGGCGTGTCACGAGGCCACCCGCGATCTGGGCGAGCACCGCAGGTATCGTGAGGAGCACCGCCATCAGGAGTCGTGATGGTCTCGGCTTGTGAGTGCGCAGGAACGAGACCGTGCCGAGCAAGGTGCCCAGGAACGCGACCAGCAAGATGAGCACGCCCATCAAGACGAGCTTCTCACCTGCGAGATGGCCCGGGAGTTCGGTCAGGTACCACATCGCGGAGGACCGCACCGCGCCCTCACCGTCAGGTGCGCTGATGTTCTCAGAGACCCCGAAGGCGAGGATGAATGGGAAGAGCACGTCACCGAAGCGCTCGGCGTAGAAGCGTGCGGCCGGCAGGTAGCTTGCGATCGCGAGGACGACGCCCCCGGCGATCTGTTTCGCCTGATGGAACGGTCGCCAGCGCAGCGCCACCCAGATGAGCGCGGGGAACAGCGCGAGCAGTGCCGTGTACCGGGTCATCGTGGCCGCGACGAACAGGGGTCCGGCGAGCAGATACCACCACGGACTGTCCTCGGTGGCCTTCATGCATGACCACAAGAGCCACATCGAGAGCGCCACCGACGGGAAGTCCGTGTAGCCGCTGCCCAGGTACGCCCACAGCGGCGCCACGCCGAGGAACATGAGCGCCCCGACGCCAGACAGCAGCGGCCGGAAGCGGCGTCGCGCGATGAGGTAGAAGGCGATGATGCCGGCGAAGCTGAGGAGGCCATCCATCCACTGGATGACCCACTCCTCGAGCGGCGCGCCGAGCGCGAACGCCGCAGCGGTGAGCAGCGACAGCGCCGGGGGACGGTGCAGCTCGGTGTAGCCGTAGCCCTTGCCCGCGAACTCGGCAGCGTTGGCAAGGAACGCGTAGGTGTCCCATCCCGGTCCCGTCGAGGTGGACGCCATGACCTTGAACGTGATCACCGCCGCCGCGATGAGGGCGACCGCCGAAAGCGTGATCGCACCATCCCGCGTGGGGCGGTTGAGCCGCCTCACGGGCCGCACCTAGCCGCTCCTCCGTACCGTGTCGAACCAGCGCACGATGAGCACGTACCCGAAGAGCAGTGGTGCCACGAGCGTCGTCACGATCCGCACGGTGCGCATCCATGACGCCAGGAACATACCGAAGAGGCCCGTCGCGATCTCGATCGACCGCAGCTGGAGACGGCGGAAGTCCTTCGTGGTCTGCTGCACGGGGCCGGGCATGGTCCACTGCTGCTTCTCCGTGAGCGTAACGAGGAATCCCGAGAAGCGGAAGTGGAACACCGCGAACCGGTAGAAGGGCAGACCGATGAGCGCCCACAGGCTGCGTTCGATCCGGTTCTTCGTGTGCTCGTCGCTGAACGAGAACACGGCAAGCGTGTTCACGACTTCGAGGCCCAGATAGAAGATGTACATCCCGATTGCAGCGAGTGCTACGACCCGCATCGGGTACCCGAGCAGGGGGAAGAAGAGCAGCAGTGGCGCCCAGATGAGACGGGGGAATGCGAGGGTGTGGTCGAAGACGAGCATCTTCGGCAGCGCGAAGCGGCCAAGTCGGCCGTGTTTCTTGGTGCCGATCATGTCCTGGTTGAGGCCGCAGACCTCCATCTGACCGCGCGACCACCGGGCCCGCTGCGCGTAGAGGCTGTCCCACTCCACCACCGGCTCGAGGTAGACGCGCGCGTCTTCGACGAAGCCGATGTGCACGCCTTTGCGGTGCAGGTCGAAGGTGAGCAGCGTGTCCTCGGAGACCGTGGTGTTGGCGTACGAGAAGCCGGCGCCCACCATGCTCCGCCGGAACGCCGAGCACGCACCCGCGAGCGTGTACATGGTGTCCGAGAGCGACTGCGCGCGCCGGCCGAGGTCGAAAGACGCGAGGTACTCCAGGAACTGCGAGCGGGCGAGGAAGCTCTGCATCGGGCCGAGCTTCATCGTCTCGATGTCGCCGTTCTCGTCGAGAAGCAGGTTGCCATCCCGGTCGCGCGCCTCGAGCATTTCCCAGTCGATCTCGATGTTGCCGGTAGCGGCGCCCATCTCGGGCTTGCGCACGAATGCGACGGCGATCGCGCGGATGGCGTTGGGGGCGAGCACCACGTCGCTGTCGATGTTGACGATGATGTCGCCGGAGCTGGCCGCGATGCCGGCGTTGAGCGCGTGTGCCTTGCCCTGGTGCCCGTTCTTGATGAGCGCGAGCGTTCCCCTGTATGGACCCACCTGGATCGGCGTGCCGCGCAGCAGGAACGTGCCGTGGCCGTTGCCGTCGTAGTGGTGGTTGCCGTTGACGTGCTCTTCCACCCGGTCGGCCGTGTCGTCGGTCGAGCCGTCGTCGATGACGATGATCTCGAGCTTGTCGTGCGGGTAGTCCTGCGCCTTGACCGAGTTGAGACACCGGTCGATGACCGCGGACTCATTGTGCGCCGGCACGATCACGCTCACGGTGGGCAGGTCGTCGTAGTGGACCGGCTCCTCCTTCGCGCGCTCGCGCTTGCGCGCCGACACGCGGATGAGGCGCGCAAGCGCCTCGGCACCGTCCACGAGCACCGGCGTGATGAGCCACACGCCCCAGATGAGCAGGAACGTCCAGATGCTACTCATCGGCGATCGCCTCGCGCAGGTCGGCGCCGATCCAGTTCACGGTCGGTCGGGTGATCAGCCACCAGTAGAGCACCACCGTGCCGACGAAGAAGAGCACCCGGCCGAACACCGCATGCGCGGCGAAAACCCAGTCGGTGCCGAACGCGTTGATGAGCACTACGATCAACATGATGCGCGCGATGTTCACGGCGTAGGTCACGGCCGTGCCGATGAGCACTGAAGAGACCTTCCGGCCTGCGCTGAACGCCGGATAGAACGCCACCAGTCCGATGATCGCCGACATCTCGAGCAGCGCCGAGCACTCGATGCCCACATCGAAGACCGCCCAGCCGGTGTGGTTGGGGATCGCGAGTCCGGTCTTGCCGAGCAGGGAGAGCGCGATGCCCGTGAAGTTGGCGATGCCCACGGCCTGGCGCGCCTCGAGGGCCTCGAGTGCGGTGTCGAAGCCGAGAAAGGATGCCCAGAAGAGCACCACCAGCACGAAGCCCAGGCCGCCGGTGAGGTAGAAGGTCAGCCAGCGGCGCGAACGCCGAAGGGCGAGGGTGAGGCCCGCCCACGCGAGCGTTCCGAGGATCAGCAGGCCGATGTTCACATCCACTGCTGCTCACCACCCTCGCCGCGCCGGCGGCGCCAGAGCGCCCATGCCGCGCCGCCGATGGTGAGGCCGAAGAGCGGCCAGCCGAGGGTGGGGATCGAGTAGAACTCGGTGGTCTTCCGGTCGATCTCGATGCCGTCCTGGGTGCGCCAGACCGCCGTCACGCGGTACGTCCCCTGGTTGGGGAAGAGCGAGTTGCTGACCGTCCACGGTGCGGCCTCGGTCCAGGTGCCGCCGCCTGCCACGTCGATGTCGTAGGTGGTGTGCGTGGGGTCGATCGGGTCCAGGCCGTCCCAGGTTACCGGCCCCCCGCTCGGGCCGATGTAGACGTCGCCCGCCCCAAACGCGCCGTTACCGTTGGAGTCCCACCAGATGAGGTAGGTCATGAGCGAGTCGGTGATCGCCGAGGTATTGTGGTTGACCGCCGATGAGGTGATTTCGACCTCGTCGCCCACGCTCGGCGCGTCGGTGGCCGAGAGCGCGGTGATCTCGGCGTCGAACGTGACCGTGAAGTACACGGTCTCGAGCAGCGTGCCCCCCGAGGTGTAGACCGCAACCGACCAGTCGTCATCGGGCAGCTGACCCTCGAGGGAGGTGTACTCGTCGAACGCGGCGCCCTGGGTGTCGACCTTGCGGGTCGAGCTCGTACGTACGAGGTTCCCTGCACCGTCGCGCCACTCGAAGTACACGTTGCTTCCGGGGTCTAGTCCGGTCGCCTTGGCGTAGATGGTCCCGCCGAGGACGAACGTGTCCTCCTGGTTGACGAAGCCGCCATCGGCGAAGGTCGAGAGGCCGCGCACGGTCGTACGGTCGGTGGCCGAGTCGGTGTAGGTGGTGCCGCCCGTGGTGGTCGTGGCAGTGACGATCGTGTCATCCACGGTGTTGATCGGGGTGCCTGCCGGTACCTGGAGGCGGACGATGATGTCCTCGGTGTCTCCGTAGGGGCCGACCGTGACCTGCGTGATGGGCGTGACGCCGTCTGCGGCGAAGAAGGAGGCCGGCCACCCCTGCGATGAGACATAGCTGAGGGTCACGTCGCGCTCGATCGGCCAGCTGTTCGTGATGGTGTGGGTGTACTGCACGAACGTGTTGGCGCCGGCGAACCCCGAGTTTTCCGGAGTGATGGAGAGTCCGTCCGCCACGGTGGTGGTGCCGGTCGCGCTGCTCGTGGCCGCGGGATTCCCCTGCATCGTGGCGCGCAGTCGCGTGATGTCCTGGTCGCCGGTGCTCGCGCTCAGAGGTACGGTCACCTGCACCTTCACGATGGCAGACTCGCCCGCATTCAGCGCGACGGTGCTGATCGGGTTGCCGAGCGCATCCGTCATCGTGCTCGGCCAGCCCAGTGTGGAGGTGCGGGAGAGATCGAATACGCCGTACACCCCGGTGTTGTTCTGCACGGTGAACGTGTATTCGATCGTCTGCCCCGGTGCCATCGTGCCGACCTGGTCAGGGGAGACCGTCACGAGCCCGACGCGCGTGGCGTCGGTAGCCGAGTCGCTCACGCCCGGGTCGGACTGCGCTGTCGCGGACAGCGTGGTGACGTCCTGGGTGCCGTTGATCGCCCCTCCGGGGATGGTCACGTTCACCAGCACGGTCGTGCTCGCATCCCGGGCAAGCGTGACGCTCGAGACCGGGGTGCCGCCCGCATCGGTTATCGTGACGCTCCAGCCGAGCGACGAGAGTGCCGCAAGGTCGAACGTCTCGGTGACGTTGCCGTTGTTGGTGATGGTGTGCGTGTAGGTCACGGTGGAGCCTGCCGTGCCGCCGCCGCTGTTATCGGGAGACACAGTGACGCCGCGATTGAGGATGTACATGATCGGCTCGACGTTGTCCTCGACCTGGCCGCGATCCTCCTCGAGATACCGGCCGCCACCGATGCTCTTGTACGTGACGCTCGGCTTGTTCCTCACGCCCCACGATGAACCGTTGCCGGCGGCAAAGTGGACCGCGAACGGGTGCCCGGGCTCCACCCCCAGGTCGCTCCACGCCACGCGCGCCTCACACTCGATGCCATCGCCGTTGGGCGAGAGGTACCCGTCCATGGTCTTGAGCGGCACGTCGTAGCCGTGCACCTTGCCCGCGTAACCGTCAGGGGTCTCGCCGTCGCCTGTAGGCACGCCGATTCGGTGCGTGTCGCGCATCGGGTCGCCCTCGGGATGGTAGAGAACGCCCTGATTGTTGTGCGCCTGGTGGTAGTGGAGGATCTCCGCACCACCGTTGGCGTATGACGCATAGGGGCCACCGGTCGAGACCGTCCAGACGACGACCTTGTCACCGTCCTGCAGGAGGCCGTCGCCCTCGTAGTCCAGATACGCGCCGAAGGTGATCGCCTTCGTGCCGCCCGCTGTGCGTCGCCATGAGAAGTAGAGATACTCCTCGTCGTAGGTGGTACCCACGAGGTAGACGTCGCGGTCCGGCTGCCCCGGCCAGTCGGGGTCGTCGGGCAGCTGGGTATCGGCGACCACGTTGTCCGGGTCGGCGCGCACCCCGATCCAGTCGCTGAAGTCCCCGTCGATCGCGATGGTTGTGGTGGTGAATGCGGCGCCGGGCGAGGGCAGCACCAGGAGGTTCGCGAGGAGCGTCACCACCATGAGGGTGCGCGCAACCACGCCACGCCGGCCGTGGTCAGCCGACACGGCACGCCGGACATGCCGTCGTGTACCGTGCTGTCGCATTCCCCGCTCCCGTGCGCCTGGAGTCGATGGCGGCCCCGCGGCCACATCCGCCCCGCCTGACTCAGGGGCTTCCCACTCCAATTGCCTTTGAGTGAATGTTCGATGCGAACATCAGGCCACTCAACGCGCTCAGCAGGTCGAAATGGTGAACGATGCTGTCTGGAGTGCGAAAGCTGCGTTAAGGCTACCTGATACCGCCTGGGTATACCATGGCGGCGGCGGTCACAGCCGTTTGCGCGAGCGAGAGACAAACTCCTCGACGGCGTTCATCTCCTGCACCCAGGAGGCCACCGATGAGGTCGCTTCCTCGAGCCGAATCCTCGTGCGCTCGACGTCGGTGACATCCCGGAGCACGGTTGCGGTGCCGACCATGCCGCCGCTGGCGTCGCGCAGCGGCCAGGCGCGCGCGTCGATACGGCGTCCGGCCGGGGTCTCGAGCATCGCAGTAACCTCGCCCCGCGTTCCTGCCCCGCCGGCTCCGAGCAACCCGAGGCCCGACCACCCCGTGAGCGCTTCTTCGAGGCGGAGTCCCTGCAGATCCTGTGGGTTGGCTGCGCCGAGCAGGTCCCGTGCGGCGTGATTCGCGTCGGCGATCCGCCCGGACAGATCGAAGACGAGATGGGCGTCGGGCGTGCTGTCGAACATCTCGGCGCGGCCGACCGGGACCGCCGCGAGGAACTGAAGCCGCTCGATGGCGAACGCAACGACTCCCATCGCCACGCCCGTGGACATCGCCGGATACAGGCCCGGTGGCCACTCGGACAGGGACATGAAGACGCTGTACGTTGCGATCTGCGCCACGAGTGCGATGACGAGCGCGATGCTCTGCGTGCGGTAGAGCCCCCGGCTGCGATAGGCCGCGATGACGAACAGCAGCGTTGCCGGTGCGAACGCCGCCACCCCCAGAATGATCGTGGCGGTGTAAAGCGGCCCACGCGTGAGGATGAGGATGTCTGTCTGAGGATCAAGGGCTATGGAGGTCCAGAACCACCCGTGGAGAGGGTTCGTGGCAGCCGCGACCATCAGCAGCGCCGGCACGACGAGCAGCACGGCAGTGAGTGCTCGCGACGCGCGAAAGCCACGGATGCAGTACTCCAGCGCGAACAGGAACCAGAGTGCACCCTGGTAGACGCCGATCGCGCTCACATATGCCCAGATAGTGCGTGCCTCGACCGAGAGGGGCATGTGGGTCAGCGCATTGGCGAACATCCACACCGCGCTCATGCCGGCGAGCAGCACGAGCCATCGGCTGCCGGGCGCGCGGATGTGCCGCCGGGCGAGCACCATGCCGTAGACCGCGACGAGGCCGGAGGCGATGTAGACATAGCGTGCGAGCGCCGCAGGCGAGTACTCGATCACAGGCGCTTCTCACACTCGTCCGCGGCGAGGGGAAGTCGGATGACGAAGCGGCTGCCCGTGCCGGCCGTGCTGGTGAGCGAGAGACTCCCGCCCGCGCGCTGAAGCAGATACTGCGTCACGGCGAGCCCCACGCCTGAGCCACTGACGTCGTCCGCGTTGCTGCCGCGAACGAACTCGGTGCCGATTGTCTCGATCTCGTCTTCCGGGATGCCGATGCCAGTGTCCTCGACCGCGATCTCCACGCTCTCGTCATCGCGTGCACACGTCACCCGGATACTGCCGTCGAACGTGAACTTGACCGCGTTGTGGAGCACGTTGCCGAGGACGCGCTCGATCGCGCCCTGCGCGGCGCACACGGGCAGCGGGCCCTCGTCGGCGAACTCGAGGGTGAGGTCCAGCCCCTTCGCACTCGCCGCCGAGCGGTGAGCGTCCACGGTACGGATCAGCGCCTCCCGGACGTCGATCGCCGCATGCTCGAACGCCGCGGCGTTCTCGCCGGCATCTCCCACAGCGTAGAGCGCCTGCGCGATCGCCGTCAGGTTGCGTGCCGATTCGGCGATGAGGCGACACGTCTCCGCCTGATCGGGCTCCATCGGGCCGAACTCGCCAGCGGCGAGCGCCTCGCTCGAACGAAGGATGGAGGCGAGCGGCGACTTGAAGTCGTGACCGATGCCGCGGATGAGACGACTCTGCTGTTCGTAGGCGAGCTTCACTTGCTCGAGAAGCGCTTCGATCTCCTCGGGGACCTGCGCCCCGGTCTCATCGTGCGGTTCGGGCGCGGGCGCCTGACGCTCCCCGGCGAGATCCGCCGCGGGCACGTCGTGCCGGACTCGTAGGCGTGCAAGCAGCTTTGTCAGCATCGTGACCCTCCGCCGCGATTGTGACGGCGCTGCCCGGGTGTGTCCACGTCAGGTCGAGTCCGTACTAGTATGGAGCCGCACCTGCATGCAACGCGTCGGGGAGAACGCATGAGCGAGCGTCAGCCGCGAACCATACTCGTCATCGACGATGACCCGGTCTTCCGCCAGTGGGCCATGGCCGTTCTGCGCAACGCCGGGTACCGGGTGCTCACGCTCGCGGCGCTCGCCGATGACGAGCTGCCCCCCGAGCTGTACGAAGCCGACGCCATCCTGCTCGATCTCGCGCTTCCCGGCCGGGACGGCTTCGAGGTGCTCGATATGCTTCGGGCAGACTCGGCCGCTCGCACCACGCCGGTGCTCATGCTCACCGCGCACGACCCCGTGGCATACCGGCTGAAGGGGCTCGCCCTTGGTGCCGACGACTACATGGTCAAGCCGCCCAACAAGCAGGAGTTGCTGCTGCGCATCCAGGCTCTGCTCCGGCGTGCGGGCGCGAGCGAGGCTTTGCGGCTGGCCGTGGACGCCGCTGACCGCAGCCGCGTGCTGCTCGATCTGCGGGATGTCGTATACGTGCAGGCGGCGAACAACTTCTGCTACGTGTATGTGGCCGAACGCCGCTACATCCTCTCGGAGAGCCTGACGACCGCTGCCGAGCGCCTGCGCCCGCAGCTGCTGCGCACGCACCGGTCGTACCTCGTGAACCCCGCGCGCGTGCTTGGCGTGCGCAAACCTACGCGTTCGACGCTCGCGCTCGAGATGGACACCTCGGGCCGCGACCTGGTGCCGGTGGGCGCGCAGTACCGCGACGGCGTCCGGAGCGCGCTCGGCATGTGACCCGGCGGCAGGACGTCCACGCTACAGCGGCAGGTCCCAGATCCGCCACGTCTTGGAGCGATGGCCGCCCATCGACTCGGCCGCCCGGATGATCAGGTCGTTCACCTCGAGCAGCAACGAGACGTCGCACTGCTTGTAGCCCTTCGGCCGCGCGTACTCGAGCACCTCGCTGTACAGCAGCGCGTCGGCGCCGTGACGCCGGTAGCCGGGCACGATGCCGAAGAAGATGAGCCGCACGCGGTCGAGCTTGCGGCGGGTCGCGAACATCCTGGCAAGGCGCGTGTAGTCCGAGTCGCCGTACCACTTCCAGCGTGGCTGCAGCGCCTGGTTCGGATCGGGAAACGCGCCGAGGACGGCGATGGGCTTGCCGTCGAGGAACGCGAAGCGCACGAGTCCCGGATCGATGATCGGCTTGAGCGCCTCAACGAGTGCGTCGACCTCGTACTGCTGGATGGGGAGGAAGCCCCAGTTCTGAGCCCACGCCTGGTTGTAGATGTCGATCACCATGGCGAGTTCCTCTTCGAACCTCGACATGTCGAGCGCGCGGGTCTCGATCGCACTGCGGTTACGCACGGCAGCGGCCAGGGTTTCGATACGGTCGGGAAGCGGCGCGGTCACGTCGATCAGGTACGCGTGGTAGTCCATCACCTTGCCGAAGCCGTACCGCTCGATGAACTCGCTGTAATACTTGGGGTTCCACGTATGCTCCACGAACACGTCCTGGTCGAAGCCGTCGATCAGGCACGCCTGGCGCTCGTGGGTCACGTTGCCGTACTCGCCCGGCCCGCGCAGCACCTCGGCCCCATGCTCTTTCGCCCACGCGCGTGCCGCGTTGAGCAGCGCTTCGGCGACCGCATACTCCTCGAAGCACTCAAAGAAGCCGAAGAACGCGATCTTGCTGTTGTAGTACTCGTTGAAGCGGTGGTTGACGGACACCGAAACGCGCCCCACAACGCCGCTGTCCTGGTACGCCAGGAAGTGCGTGGTGTCGGCGGTCTTGTGGTACGGGTGCTCGGGCGTGAGAAGCCCCTTCATGCCGAGCAGACGATTGCCGAGCAGGTCGGCGTCGAGCTGTGGCACCCAGTAGGGATTCAGATGGTAGAGGTTCCAGTGGAACCCCACGAAGTCCTTGATCCGCGGGTCGCCGAGTGGAATCTCCTCCACGCGCACGCTGGCGGTCTGCTCGGTCACAGGCGTCTCCTCCGCTGCCGGTTGCAGCCGAGAGTAGCACTGCGGGTGGTGCTGGTACACTTGTCAGACGCCGGAAAAGGGGCTCGCCACGATGCTCGATTCGCTCTCAAAGACACGCGCGGGGATGCGCCTGGCGCTCGGTGCGGCGCGCGCGCTGCCGAGGCGTGCCGCCGAAGCGGCAGTACCGCTGGTCGCCTCCCGGATGATGGCCGATCCCGATTCGGAGCTCTCGCGCGCCGCCCGATCGAACCAGTACGTGGTGTCCGGCAAGACGCTCAGCGGGGCTGCGCTCGATGAGGCCGCACGCGAGAACGTCCGCAATATGGGGCGTTTCCTCTACGACCTCTATCACGTGCTCGGCCGCGAGGCTGCCGAGGAGGCCATCGTCATCCACGACGAGGTGTTCGAGGAGTTCGTGGAGCGCGAGCGCACGGACGGACCGTTCGTGTATGTGGGAGTGCACCTGGGCAACTTCGATCTCATCGGCCGCGCGCTCGGCCGGGCCGGGTGGCGCATGCAAGTGCTGTCGGTGCCCGATCCCAACGGCGGCTACGAGTGGCAGAACGACGTGCGCGCTGAAATGGGGTTCGAGGTCACGCCCGTCTCACTCGAGTCGCTCAAGGCTGCCGCACGCCGGCTGGAGGCCGGGGGTTCGGTGCTCACCGGTCTCGATCGGCCCTTGCTCGAACCCGACAAGGCGCAGCCGCGCTTCTTCGGCCACCCTTCGCCGCTGCCGCTGCTGCACGTTCGGCTCGCCATGCGTGCCGGCGTGCCGGTGATCCCGTTCACCGCACCGCGCATGCCCGACGGACGATACCGACTGCTTGCGGCCGATCCGATCCCGCTGGAGACCGGGCGTGCCACCCCGGAGGTCCTGCTCACTAACGCCGAGCGCTGCCTGGCGCCTGCGGAGCGCTGGATCGCCGAGTACCCGCGGCAGTGGGCGATGCCGCATGTGGTGTGGCCGGACATCGAAGTTCCTGACTGACGAGGAGACCTGCATGGCCGACATGAGCGACATCAAGCAGCACACGCGCGTGAACAAGATGCTCCTCGGACCGCTCGAGCGGCCCGCGCTGCAGTGGATGGCCGCGCACTCACCCGCGTGGGTGACGCCCGACGTCCTCACGGGACTTGGCGTTGTGGGCTCGCTCATGTGCTTCGCCGGCTACTGGCTCTCGGGCCAGAACGTGCTGTGGCTGCTGCTCGCCTGCGTCGGCCTCTTCGTGAACTGGGTGGGGGACAGCCTCGACGGCACCCTCGCGCGCTACCGCAGGATCGAGCGGCCCAAGTTCGGCTTCTACATCGATCACACGGTGGACGCCATCACCGAGTTCCTCACCATCATCGGCATCGGCATGTCGCCATTCCTGCGTCTCGACATCGCGGCGTTCGCCATGATCGGCTACCTGCTCATGAGCGTGCACGTCTACGTCCGCACCGCCGTGGATGGCGTCTTCAAGATCAGCTTCGGCACGGTCGGCCCCACCGAGATGCGCGCGATCATCGTCATCGTGAACATCGCCATCATGCTCGCCGAAGGCTGGTTCCTCACGCCGATCGCCGGCAGCCTGCTGCCCTTTGACGTGATCGGCATCGTGCTCGCCGTCGCGCTCTCGGGCGTCTTCCTCGTCACGTCCATGCAGCACGCGGTGCGGCTCGCCCGGGAGGGTAAGTGAGCCTGGTGGCCTTCCAACGACTGCGGGGTGAGCAGCGGTGACGTTCTTCGGTCCGAAGCGGATCGGCCTCGTGCTTGGCAGCGGCTCGGCGCGCGGTTTCGCCCACATCGGCGTGCTCAAGGTGCTCGAGGAAGAGGGTCTCGCGCCGTACGCGATCGCCGGCACGAGCATGGGCGCCCTCATCGGCGCCTTCTACGCGGCCGGGGTCCCACTCGCTGAGCTCGAGGAGATCGCGCTCGACTTCGACGTGCGACAGGTGACGAGCGTTGGGGACGTGGCGCTCGGCAAGGGCGCCGTCTTCTCGGGCGAGAAGGTCCAGGCCTTCTTGCGCCAGTACCTCCCCGCCACGTTCGAGGAGCTGGCCATGCCCTTCGGGTGCGTGGCCACCGACCTCACGCGCAACCAGCCGGTGCGCTTCACTTCGGGCGATTTGATCGCCGCGGTGCGGGCGAGCGTGTCGGTCCCCCTGGCGTTCCTGCCGGTCCGGATGGACGACGCGCTGCTCATCGACGGTTACGTGACCGAGCCGGCGCCCGTGCGCCTCGCCAGGCATCTCGGCGGCGAGACGATCGTGGCTGTGGACGTCTCGGGTGACGGCACCGTGGGCATGCCCGAGGGCGATGCTTCGCCGAGCGCCGCGGTCAGGATATGGGAGCTGCGTGACACGATCAGGTCCGGCTCGGCCTACCGGCGTGGCTCGGGAAGCCTCGACGTCCTCGGCGCGGTGTCCGAGGCGTTCGAGGGCCGGCTTGCGGCCGAGGCGCTGCGGGAGGCCGACATCGTCATCTCGCCGCCTGTCCACCACCTGACCGGCATGGACTTCGGCCAGGCCGCCGAGCTCATCGAGGCGGGCGAGTTCGCCACCCTCGTCGAGCTGGACGCGATCCGCCGCAAATCCCGCCGGCCGGCCCCTTCGGATGCGTAGCCGCGCTGCCCGGCACCGACCGCACGCCCAAGCGGCACGCCTCCTGCTAGAATCTGCGTCGCCGGGGCGCGTACCGTCCCTCTCCGTCGCAAAGGAGTTCGTGTGCCGCTCTCAGTGAAGACCCGCAACGTTCTCGTGGGCGTCATCGCGGCCGCCGCGATCGCATGTGTCGTCGCCGTGCTCTCGATTCCGCCGGACGAGCGGCTCGGGACGATGGTGCGCTTCGTGATGTTCCACGGCGCATCCACCTGGGTGAACATGGGGACCTTCACGCTCGCCGGTGCTTTCGGGCTTGCGTTCGCACTCGGCGCAGGCAAGCTCGGCAGGTGGGGCGAGGCGTTCCGCTGGTTCTCGCTCCCGCTGTGGACCGTGAACGCCGTGCTCGGCATCCTCTCGATGCAGCTCATCTGGGGCGGGATCCTGTGGAACGAGCCACGGCTGCTCATGACGTTCGGCCTGCTGGCCTCCTCGGTCGTCATCCTCGCCATCCAGCTCATCTTCGACCACCCGAAGATCCCTGCGGTGCTCGATGCGGTCCTCGCAGCCGCGCTGTGGTACCTCGTGCTCGCGCTGCCGAACCTCTTCCATCCCGACAGCCCGGTCTTCAGCTCGGACAACTCGGCGTTCATCTATGGCTTCCTGGGTATGGTGAGCTCGATCGCGGTGGCGGCGCTTGCCATCGTGACGCTGGTGGCGCGCCGGAAGCATCCCGAGCACCCACACGCCCACGCGCTGCCGTAGTATCGAGACCGTACGGCACCAACGGCTCACAGGAGGGGATGCGGCGATGGCCCGGCCCACCAAGTATGCGGGCATCATCTGTGCGGTCCTGTCGGTGATCGCCCTCGTCGGGATCATCATCGGCCTCACGGCCGAGAGCCCGATCGTGGTGCTGCTCGCGATGGCGCCGAGCGTGGCCTACGAGGTGTACCGGACCGAAGGTGAGACCACCCGTTGGGCGTCGTGGGCGCTTGCCGGCGTGCTCGTGGTCGAGTTCTTCCTCATCGTCTTCAACGTGAGCATCGACCTCGGCGGACTCCTCGGCAGCTCCACGCAGGAGGTCGCGGGCTACCGGATACCCCTCGGCGACCTGCGGGTGGTGGGCCCCGCGATCATCGCTGTGTGCGCGCTCATCCTCATCGCACGCACGCGGGGCGTCTACACGAAGTGGCTCGCCGTGAATATCATCGTGAGCGCGCTCGCGCTCACTTACGTGCTCGATCCTGGCGTGTTCGGCGAGCTGCTTCGGCAGGGTGCACAGGAAGGCCTCGACGCGCTCGACTAGCGGCCGGGAGGAGCGGCTACGCGCTCAGTACGCCGAGCTCGCGCCCGATCCGGCCGAAGGCCTCGAGCACGAAGTCCATCTGCTCGTCGGTGTGCGTGGCCATGTAGCTCGTGCGCAGAAGCGAGCGTCCGGCCGGCACCGCTGGCGGGCGCACCGGGTTGACGAACACACCCGCGTCGCGCAGGCGCCGCCAGAACTCGAAGACGAGCATCTCGTCGCCCAAGATGATCGGGATCACTGGCGTCTCGCTCGTGCCCGTGTCGAACCCGAGCTCGCGGTAGCCCGCCTGCATCCGGTTCACGACCTCCCAGAGCCGCTCGCGGTGCTGCGGCTCGGTCTCCATCACCTCGAGCGCGCCGAGTGCCGCGCCCACGTTCGCCGGAGCCATCGCTGCCGAGAAGATGAACGGCCGCGACGAGTGTTTGATGTAGTCGATCAGGAGCGCGTCGCCGGCGATGAAGCCGCCGAGTGAGGCGAAACTCTTCGAGAAGGTGCCCATGATCAAGTCGACTTCGTCGGTCACGCCGAAGTGGGCGGCCGTGCCGTTGCCCTGTGGCCCGATCACACCGGACGCGTGCGCGTCGTCCACCATCAGGCGCGCGCCGAACTCCTTCAAGACCGGCAGCATCTCGGGAAGCGGCGCGATGTCGCCCTCCATCGAGAACACGCCGTCCACGATCACGAGTGCGCCGCCACTGCCGTTTGCGCCCCGGCTCGCGCGTTCGAGACTCTCGCGGAGGCTCGCCACGTTGTTGTGCTCGAAACGCTCGACCTTGCCATACGAGAGCTTGCAGCCGTCGTAGATGCTCGCGTGGTCGTCTTTGTCGATGACCGCGGTGTCGTGTCGGCCGACGATCGCCGAGATGGTGCCGATGTTGGCGCCGAACCCGGTCGAGAACACGAGGCACGACTCCTTGCCCACGAAGCGCGCCAGGCGCTCCTCCAGCTCCTCATGGATGTCGAGGTTGCCGTTGAGCAGGCGGGACCCGGTGCACGACGTGCCGTACTTGGCCAGCGCCTCGGCCGCACGCTCCCGCACGTGCGAGTGGGTGGTCAGGCCGAGGTAGTTGTTGGAGCCGAGCATCACGAGCTCGCGCCCGTCGATCCGCACCTTCGAATCAGACTCGGACTTGATGACCTGGAAGTACGGGTAGTAGCCCGATTCGCGGGCGGTACGTGCCTCGGTAAAGTCGAACGCCTTCTGGAAGATATCCACGCTGCCCCTTCTCGTGAGTACCGTCCGCCACGTACCCCTGCGGCGCAACGCTAGGTCATTGTAGCGCTTTGGCGGGAGGGCTATGATGGCGCGGACAACCGAAGACGGTGTAGGTGCCCGGGCAACCGGGAGAATAGGGAAGCCGGTGCGACTCCGGCGCGGACCCGCCACTGTAACGGAAGCGAGCGCTTCCGAAGCCAGGAGACCTGCCTACACATCGGCGACGCGGCCTTCGTGGTAAGAGGCACACTCGCAGCGCTCGTACAGCGCTCCGAAACCACCTCGAGATCACCTCAGGACCCCGCCACCGGCGAGGGTCCTTTCGATTCTCGAGGCGCGTCTATCTTCGGCGGAGTGCTGGCATACGACGCAAGGAGGCATCATGCACCACCGGTTCCGCACCACCGTTCGCACGTTCGCACTCGTTCTGGCGCTCGCGCTCATCGCGGCGCTCGCGTTCGCGGGGCTTCCCGGCTGCACGCGTGCGGAGGAGACTGCCGAAGAGACGCCGGCTGAGGCCGCGTTCCCGGTCGTGATCACCGACGACACAGGCCGTGAGGTCACCATCGCCGAGAGGCCCGAGCGCATCGTGAGCCTCGCGCCGGCGAACACCGAGATCGTCGCCGCGCTCGGCGGACTCGACCGGCTCGTGGGTGTCACGACCTACTGCGACTATCCCGAGGAGGTCGCCGAAATCGAGAAGGTGGGCGACTTCGTCGGTCCGAACCTCGAGGCGATCGCGGCGCTCGGTCCCGACCTCGTGCTGGTCACCACCGGCGTGCAGGCCGATGTGATCGAACAGCTCGAGGCGCTAGGAGCGGCTGTCGTGGCGATCGACCCGCAGACGCTCGACGACCTGTACGTCTCCATCGGCACCGTCGGCGATGCGATCGGCGAGCCGGAGGCCGCGTCCGAGCTCGTGGAGTCCATGGAGCTTCAGATCGACACCATCAGCGAGCGCGTGGAAACCGCGCCGGTGACCTGCTTCCTCGAGATCGCGCAGGACCCGCTCTTCACCGTCGGCTCGGGCACGCTGCTGAACGACCTCATCGAGCACGCGGGTGGGGAGAACGTGGTGACCGAGGAGGGCTATGTGGCGTACTCGGTGGAGCAGCTCGTGGCCGCAGACCCCGAGGTCTACCTGGCCACCCTCGGCTCTATGAGCTCACCCACGGACATCACCGGCCGACCCGGCTACGAGAACCTGGCCGCCGTGATGAACGACCGTGTCTACCTGCTCGACGACAACCTCGTGAGCCGACCCGGCCCGCGCGTGGTCGAAGGCGTCCGGCTGCTCGCCGAGGCGCTTCATCCCGATGCGTTCGCCGAGTAGCGTGACTCCCTCCTCCGACACCCGGCGCGGCGTCCTCACCCTCACGGGTCTGGGCGTCGCGCTCGTGCTCGCGATCGTCGCGGGCGTCGCGTTCGGCGCGGTGTCGGTCCCGCTCGGCGACGTCGTCGGAGCGATCTCGCGGTCTGTCGCCGGGCGCGGTTCGACAGCGCTTGCCGATGCCGTGGTGGTGGACCTCCGCCTGCCGAGGGTGCTCCTCGCAGCGCTCGTGGGCGCGTCGCTCGCGCTTGCAGGCGTGCTCTACCAGGCGCTCTTCAAGAACCCGCTCGCCGACCCGTACGTCCTTGGCGTCTCGTCCGGGGCCGGTCTGGGCGCCACACTCGCGCTCACCGTCTTCGGCACGAGCTTCGCCGCCCGGGCGCTGGGGGTGCCGGTGGGCGCCTTCCTTGGAGCGATCCTCACGATGCTGCTCGTGGTGCGGCTCGCGTCGAGACGCGGGCGGGTGGACGCTACATCGCTGCTGCTCGCCGGTATCGCCATCTCCTACACGCTTTCGGCACTCACCTCGTTCGTGCTCGTCTTCGAGCGGCAGTCGATGACCAGCGTGGTGTTCTGGATGATGGGCGGGCTCGGGAGCCGCACGTGGGGTCACGTGGCCCTGCTCGCGGTCATGTTCGCCGCCGGGGCGATCGTGCCGCTGCTCTTTCATCGGGAGCTCGATCTGATGCTGCTTGGTGACGAGCGTGCGGGTCAGCTCGGCGTGCGTGTCGAGCGATTCAAGCTCGTCGCGCTCGGCGCCGCCTCGCTCGTGGTGGCAGGCGCGGTGTCGGTATCGGGGCTCATCGGGTTTGTGGGACTCATGATGCCGCACATGATGCGGCTGATCGTCGGGCCGCGACACCGGCTGCTGCTGCCCGCGTCGGTGCTTGCCGGCGCGATCGCGCTCGTGGTAGCTGACTTGCTCGCGCGCGTCGTGCTCGCTCCTGTGGAAATACCGGTGGGCATCGTCACAGCGCTCGCCGGTGGCCCGTTCTTCGTCTGGCTCCTGGTGCGCAAGGAGCGTCTGCGGTGACCGGCCGGGCACTCGAGTTCCGGAAGCTCGCCGTCGGGTACGGTGCCCGCACGGTTCTGCGCGAGGCGTCGTTCGAGGTGCGCCCGGGTGAGTTCGTCGGTCTGGTCGGCCCGAACGGTGCCGGCAAGTCAACGTTGCTCCGCGCGGTGACCGGTGGTGCCGACGTGCTCGACGGCGACATCTGGTGCGGCGCATCCGTGTTGAGCATGCCCGAGCGAGAGCGGGCGCGCCTCGTTGGCGTGGTGCCCCAGTCGCAGCCGGCGGTCTTCGCGTTCTCGGCGCGGGAGTTCGTGGAGATGGGCCGCCACCCGCATCTCGGGAGGCTCGAGTCACTCGATGCTGACGATCGTGCGATCGTCGCGGAGGCGATGGAGCGCACGGACACGGCGCGGCTGGCCGACGAGCTCATCGACGAGCTTTCGGGTGGCGACTTGCAGCGGCTCACCCTCGCGCAGGCGCTCGCCCAGCAGCCGCGGGTGCTCCTGCTCGACGAGCCCACGAGCCATCTCGACCTCAACCACGCGCTGCAGGTGCTCGACTTGGTGCGCGCGCTCGCCGACGGCGGCATGGCCGTCCTCGGCGTCTTCCACGATCTCGGTCTGGCTGCGCGATACGCAGACCGCATAAGCATCGTCGCGCAAGGTGGCGTCACGGTGCCGGCCCCGCCCGCCGAGGCACTGAGCGCGCGGGTGATCTCCGATGTATTCGGCGTCCGTGCAGTCGTGCGCACCGATCCGGTCACGGGAAGCGTTGCCGTCACGCCGGTGCTGCGCGGCGAGGACATCGGGTCCGGGGCCGCACGCGGAAAGGTGGGACTTGTGTGCGGCTCGGGCACCGGGAGCACGCTCATGCGCGAGCTCATGCGCGCGGGCTACGAGGTGACAGCCGGCGCGCTCAACAAAGGAGATGTCGATCAGGCGGTTGCCGAGGCGCTCGGCGCGCACCACGTGGTGCTCCCGCCGTTCGGCGAGATCGATGCCGAGTCGGCCGCTACCGTGCGGCGCGCGTTCTCCTCCGCGCGCTGCGTGATCGTGTGTCCCACACCGTTCGGCCGGTCGAACCTGCCGAACCTCGTAGCCGCGATCGAGTCCGATCGCCCGCTCGTGCTCGTTGGCGACATGGGCGCGGACCGTGACTTTGCCGGCGGCGAGGCTTCCCGGCTCTGGGCCGAAGCGGTCGGGCGGGGTGCCGTTCTGGCAGCAGGGGAGTCCGACGTGCCCGCTATAGTGGAGTCACTCGGCGCAAGGGAGGCGTGATGGCCACGATCGATCGCGGTCTCGTGCAGGTCTACACCGGTGACGGCAAGGGCAAGACAACGGCCGCGGTGGGGCTTGCGGTGCGTGCCGTCGGTGCAGGGCTCACCGTGGCGTTTGTGCAGTTCGTGAAGGGCGGCGCGCGCTCGAGCGAGCTGGCGGTGCTCGAAGGCCTCGGCGTACGTGTCGAGCGCCCGGCGCTGCGCTCCACAGGGCTTCTCGGCACGGGCCTGAACGACGAGGACCGGCGAGCGGCCGGCGAGGCGTGGTCGATCGCCGCCGACATGATCTCAGGTGCCCAATACCAGCTGGTCGTCCTCGACGAGATCAACGTAGCGATGCGCTACGGCCTGGTGCCCGAGGAGGACGTGCTGGCCGTCATCAACGCGCGATTTCCCTCGATCGAGGTCGTGCTCACGGGTCGGGGCGCCTCGGATGCGCTCATCGGGAAGGCCGATCTCGTCACGGAGATGGTACCGGTGAAGCATCCGTTCGATCGGGGGATAGCCGCGCGGCACGGGATCGAGTTCTAGCGCTCGCTCCGGGTGCGAACGGGTGCGCAAGTCGTTCGCCGCGCGCTCCTACAGCGTGCAGCCGGCGATCTCGTTGCGCGCGATGGTCTCGAGCGTCGCCGAATCGCCGAGCGAGCGGACGAGCGCTGCCTGCGCATGCTCGGGCGTGTTGTTCTGCTCCGAGAGGTGGAGCGCGTAGACGTGCGCGAGGCCCTTCCAGCCGAGGCCTCCCAATGCCACGGCGGCCGCGGCGTTCGAGAGGTGGCCATGGTCTCCCGCGATGCGTCGCTTCAGAAACGGCGGGTACGGACCGGCCTCCAGCATTCGCACGTCGTGGTTCGACTCCAGGCCGAGGGCATGGCACCCGGCGAGCGCATCAGCGATCTCGGGGGTCACCACGCCGGTGTCGGTTGCGACACCCGCCCGGTGGCCGCGCCGGCTCTCGAAGACGTAGCCGCACGATTCCGATGCGTCGTGTTCCGTGGCGAACGAGCGCACACGGAGACCGGCCACCGAGAACCGGTCGCGGCGCCCGATCTCCGTAGCCTCCGGCACATCGGCCAGGCAGCCGGCGGCGGACTGCAGCGTCCCCGCCGTGGCCATCACCGGTATGCCCAGCCGTCGTGCGAGCACGCGGGCCCCACGCACGTGGTCCACGTGCTCGTGCGTGAGGAGTATCGCCTCGATCCGCGCGCCGTCGGCTCCTGCCGCCGCGATGCGGCGGAGCGTCTCGCGCGCCGAGATGCCGGCGTCGAGGAGCACCGCACGCCCGCCCGATTCGACGAGTGCGCAGTTGCCCGACGACCCGGATGCGAGGACGATCAGGCGCACGGGTACACCGCTGGTGTGGGGTGGCATGGCATGCGAGGATTGTACCGTGCCGGCCCGACATGTGCCGCCAGGTGGCCTCGGCGGGGAACAATCCGGTGAGAAGCGATCACCGAGCGAAGGAGCGCACCGTGGCAAAGGACCGCTGGTCTCTTCGGAACATCTATCTGTATCTAGTCTGCCTCATCACGCTGATCATGGTGATCGTGTCCGTCGTCGGCGTTGTCCGGAGCGCGGTCGAGTTGGCGTATCCCGACCCCGGCTACTACTACGACGTGCCGAAGGAGGAGGGTGGCTCGTCCGAGCGCACAGCAGAGGACATCGAGGCCGAGCGGGAGTCGCAGGAGGCGCAGTCGCGTCGCTACGCGATCATCGAACTCGTCGGAAACGCGGCGATGCTCCTGGTGGCCGGGCCGCTGTACGTGTACCACTGGCGCAAGATCGAGGTCGAGCACGTGGAGAAGCCGGAGATCACGCCGACGGCTGCCGGCTAGGCGTGGCGACGACATCCTGCACCGCCCCTGACGCACGAGGAGGACACCATGGCCGTGAAGGTCTTTGCGCTTTCGACCTGCCCGTACTGCCGTATGGCGCGCGCATACCTCGACGAGAACGATGTCGAGTACGACGTGGTAGAGGTCGACATGCTTGCGGGTGATGAGCGCTCGGAGGCGATAGACGAGGTCAAGGCCATGTCGGGTGGCACGTCGTTCCCGGTGGTGCTCGTGGATGAGGAGGTCATCATCGGCTTCAACAAGAAGCGGATGAAGGAGTTGCTCGACCTGTGAGCGGCGCCTCCGACCGGCCCCGGCGTCAGCTCTTCCACCCAGGCACGACGATCGACGATCTCAAGGCCTACATGGGGCCGTTCGTGGCCACGCTCGGCTACCGGTTCAACAGCGACGATGAGTTCGTCGAGGCAGTGTTGACCGCCGAGCTCGGCATCCTTGAGACCGCAGGCGACGTGTACTGTCCCTGCCGCATTCGGACCGGGGACCCGAAAGAAGACGCGCAGATCGTTTGCCCGTGCATCCCGTTTCACCGGGAGCAGTTCGCCGCCATCCGAAAGTGCTGGTGCGGGCTGTTCGTGCGTACCGACGTCGAGGACGACACCGAGCTGTGTGGGGTGATCGACGAGCCCGGGCCCGGGCAGGAGGTGGACGTTCCCGTCTGTAGGGCGAGCGACCTCGCGCCCGGCACGGTGCGTCACGTGAAGATCGGGAAGACCGACCTCGCCGTGGTGCGGGTGGGTGACGAGTTCCATGCGGTCTCGAACGTCTGCCGTCACGCGTTCGCGCCGCTGTCCGACGGCATCGTCGAGGGATACGAGCTCGTGTGCCCCTGGCACGGCTGGCGTTACGACGTGCGGGATGGCACGACCGACCATCCCGGGGCTGACCTGCGGGTCTACCCCTTGTTCGTAGTGAACGAATGCGTGATGATACGGCTCAGCGTGTAGTTCGACGCGTGTCGGTGGCCGACAGGCCGCGGGGCCAGCATGCGTGAGAATGGAATCCAGTGACGCGAGGAGCGGACGCAGTTCGCCGACTAAGCCTGTGTGCCATCGTGACTATGGTCGCGATCGGCGTGCTTGCGTTCGCGTCTCCTGCAGTCGGCTTTCAAGAGCCGAACGGACTCCCCGGTGGGCCTGCGGACTGCCAGGACTGCCACTGGGACTACAGCGTCTATGCCGGTGAGTGCACCGACTGTCACGGCGATCTGGACACGCTCGACGAGGATTCCACGAGCGACGGCTGGGGCTTCGAGTTCGGCAACCCCGCTGGCCCGCATGGCGGCTACCAGACGGCGACGCGCAAGTGCCAGACATGCCATACCGTGCACGACGCCCCCGATGCGGGCGTACTGCTTCTCCCGGCCTCGACCATCTACGCGACTTGCTCGACGTGCCATGACGGTACCGGTGGCTGGGGCGTGTACGGAGCGCTCGATGCGCGCAACGTGCCGGTGGGCAGCGGCCACTCCTACGACCAGACGAATGTGATCCCGGGCGGCGATTCGGTCACCGGCGGTCCGAGTTCGGCCACCACGTTCGAGGGCAGTGGCGGTACGCTCACCTGCACCGACTGCCACTCCCCGCACGGCAACGATGTGGTGAGTCCGTTCATCGGCGATCGTGTGCGGATGCGCCAGTCGGTCCCGGCCTACTCCTCCTCCAAGATCCTGCGTGCGTCGCCGACAGGTGCTCTGGCCCCGATCGATGATTACGGCTCGGACTGGTGTCTCGCCTGCCACCAGGGCAGAGACTCCGAGCTCGCGGACGTTCACAACCATCCGGTGGAGACGGCAGCGTCGGCGGCACCCCTCACCGCGTTCACGTACGCGAGCGTCGCGCGGCTCGTGAGCAACGATCCCACGGGTGTCACGGAGTACGGTGCGCTGGGGGGCATCACCACACGCGGCTCCAACCACGCTGGCTTCGCCCCGGTGGTCGGTGCCGACAACCGGGGCTTCCTGATGCCGTATCCGCGCACGACGGGTGCCGCAGGTCAGGAGGGACACGACCCGATCTGCCAGCAGTGTCATGAGGACAGTCGTGTGGTAGGCGAGCTTACGGGCACTGGTTCGACCGGGGATGCCGTGCCGGCTTCGGTCGGCTACGCGGACAGCGTGACGTGGAACGGCTCGGCGTGGGTGACGTCGAGCACCGACAACCCGCGCTTCCAGAACTTCCCGCACGAGACGGTCAACGCCTACATGCTGGTGGAGACGTCGGACGATCTGTGCACCAACTGCCATCCGACGAGCGCGCTGCCGTAAGGCCGTGCGCGAGTCCGGGCGAGCGGCGCAGCGCCTCGTTCAGGTCGGCCCTAGTTCGGCTTCTCGTCCGCCTTGTCGCCCAACGGGGTGAACCCGCGCTCTGCGGCTACCGTCTCAAGCGGTACGAGCATGACCTCCTCGACCACCGGGATCGCCAGGAACTTCAGCTCTCGCTCGACGACAACCGGCGTGTAGCCGTGGCAGACCTGGCACGTGTGGACGCGATGACCGGGATCCTGCTCGTCGAAGAGGTACTCGAGCTGCTTCTGGTCGCGCGAGCCGCACCGTGCACACCGAATCCGGGCGTACTCCCAGCGCGTGCGACACAGTGGGCACTCGAGCCACCGGCGCCCGCCCTGCAGCTCGCCCTCGTCACGGACAACACCCGAGGAGGCGGGCGTGCCGCACGCGGGGCAGAGGCCCGAGTCCCACATGAGCCAATCGAACTTACCGGCGGTCTTGACCGCGGCCTTCGCCGGCTCGCGCAGGAACGGTGTCATCGCTTCGGAGAGGATGAACGCTACGAGCGTCTCGGTGAGACGTTCGTCGGCGACTGCAGTCGTGACCGCCTGTACGAAGACATCGAAGCCGGCGAGCGCGCCGGCAAGCGCATCGGCGGTGATGGCGTCACCGAGATCGACCTCCGTGAGCGCCGTAGTCTGAGCCTCTGGGAGGCCGGCTTCGGCCATGACGACCGATATCGCCCGGACTGCCTCTTGATAGGCCTCGAGTGGAATCTCAGGGGCAGCAAGCGAGAACATGGTCTGGTGGCTCATGAGCGCGCGGCTGATCTCATCTTCGGATGCGGGTTCGTAGGCGGCGGCCCGCCCGCCGAACTCGTCCTGCGCATCCCAGAGCTTCTCGAAGAACGCGAGCTGCTGGGCAAATTCAGGGCGTTCCGATGCGTAGTGCCGGATCGCCTTCGAGCGTGCGGAATCAGTCATGGTGCCTCCAGAAATGCCGATTGGTCTCCCTACCCGTCGTGACACCGACCGAGCCCCCCCGGGGGCGCCGTCACCCGTCTGCTGGACAAGGTGCGGCGGGGGTACAATCGAGAAAAGGCCACTTGGTCAGTCTACACGTTTGCGGAGGGGGATGGGGCATGAGGATCAGACCAGCACCGCTGTTTCTTGCGGGGCTCGCGCTGGCAGCGTTCGTCTTGACCGGGTGTACGGGGGATGGCGGGTCGGCTGACGACGGCGCGGACGCTGGCACGGCCGAACAGGACGGGCTCGAGGTCGGGGCGACCGCCCCTGATTTCCGCCTCAAGAACCAGGACCAGACGACCGTCGCCCTCTCGGACTACAAAGGCACCAAGAACGTGATACTCGTCTTCTATCCCGCCGACTTCACGCCCGTTTGAGAGGGCGAGCTGTCCGGGTACCGTGACAACTACGAGTTCTTCCAGGAGCGCGAGACCGAGGTCTTCGGCATCAGCGCAGACGGGTACGCGTCGCACGCGGAGTTCAGGACGCAGCTCGAACTGCCCTTCGACCTGCTGTCCGACTGGGACCGCACCGTGATGCCTGCGTACGGGGCGTTCAGTTCCCGCACCAAGACGGCGATCCGCTGGAGCTTCCTCATCGACAAAGAGGGCGTCATTCGCTACACCCAGCACACCGGCCTGAACGAGCCGCGCGATGTCGAGGCGATGATGGCCGAGGTCGACAAGCTCTACCAGGAGCAGTAGAAGCGGTCCGAGCAGCTGCGTCGACCGGCGCGGCGTCGATAGGAGGAGTATTCATGAAGCGTCTTGTTACCGCGGCCCTCGTGTTCGGGGTGGTGCTCGCGCTCGTTCTCGGCGTGTCGGGATGCGACGGCGGCACCACCACAGACGAGAAGGCGCCGCTCCAGTTCATCCAGTTCTACGATCCCGACTGCCCCTTCTGCCAGGCGATGGAGCCTACGGTGGAGAGCCTCCAAAAGGAGTACGAGCCGAGGATCGACAAGTTCGAGATCATCGACGTCTCGACCACCGAGGGCATGGCACAGGCCGACGAGTTCGGCGTCTTCATCACTCCGACCTTCGTCCTGCTCGACGCGGACGGCAACGAGCTCGATCGCGTACAGGGCGCGGCCACCGAGGAGAACATGGTGAAGTTCATCGACCGTGGCATCGCCGACGTGACCGGTGAGGCGGCCGGGGCCCGCGAGGACATCCCGACCACCGGCGGCACCGAGCAGGGGAGCGAGTAGCTCGCGACTCGATCATCGGGACGAAGAAGAGGGCCGGCTCCCTGATGGGATCCGGCCCTCTCGTCGTGCGGGTGGAGCAAGGGAGTGACTACTCGGTAGTCACGTCCTTGCCGCCGGCCTTCAGGACCTCGCGAGCCCAGGTGCCCCAGTGGTACAGGGCGTCGGCCTCGGAGACCTTACCATCGCCGAACATGATGCGACCCGAACCCTTGTAGGGCTGGAAGATGCCCGCACCGATGTAGATGTGCGCGATCATCATCACGCCCAGGAGCACCATGACACCGTCATGGATGAGCAGACTCCAGCGGACGATCGAGCCGCCGCCGAAGAAGTCCGGCCATACCAGGACGATGCCCGACAGTGCTATCGCGATCGACAGGACCACGACGGGGATGTCGGCGATCGCCTGACCTGACTTCATGTACTTCTGGTCAGGCATGTGCTCCTTGCCACCCAGGAACAGGTACTTCGGGAACTTCGCCATGAACTCCTTGTCCTTCTCGTCCCACTTGAAGAACCAACCCTTGAGCACGTGCACAAAGCCCTTGGGCTGGATAGCGATGGACACGACAGGAGCGATGATGAAGATCGCCGCCATCACCCGATGGATCATGCGGGCGCCCTGGACGGTCGTAGGACCCACCGCCGCCGCCACAGCTGGGATGAAGAGGATCAGACCCGTCACGTACAGTGACAGACACGCGATCGTGTGGATCCAGTGAAGGCTGCGGGCGTACATGCTCTGCCTCTGGATGTATCTCACTTCTCCACCTCCTCTGCCTTGACGAGCTGGCCCGTGGCGTCATCGAGCACCATTGCGTCGCGCTTGTAGCCGCGAGCCATGATGTACGAGATACCGAGGCCACCGACGGTCGCTGCGGCGGCGATGCCACCGAGCGGCTTGAGGAGCTGCCAGAAGTCGGTCGTGCCGACCTTCGGGTCACGGATGAGGCCGTGCGCCTCGATGCCGCGCTGCGCGACCATGATGGTGTGCAGGCCGCCGAGCTCCTTGTCGCCATAAAGCTCCGCCTTGTTGAAGCCAAGGCCCTTGAGCTCTTCCACGCGCTCGCGTGCGACTGCCAGCATGTCGGCACGATCGCCGAACTGCAGTGCGCCAGTGGGACACGTGCTCACGCATGCAGGCGAGCGCTCGGCCGCGGTGCGGTCCTGGCACTGCCAGCACTTGAAGGTGGTGTTGGTCGTCTCGTTCCACTGCGGGACACCGAACGGGCACGACGCCACACAGTAGCGGCAGCCGATGCACTTCTCCTGGTCGATGACGACCGAGCCGTTGTCCTTGTGGGAGATGGCGCCCACGGGGCATGCCGTCTCACACGCGGCGTCGGTGCAGTGGAAGCACGACTTGCGCATGAAGTTCCAGTCGATGCCGACCTTCTTGTCTTCCTCGATGAAGTTGATGATCAACCACGTCTTCGGAGCCAGACGGATCGGAGCCTGGAAGCCCTTTGTGTACAGGTACTCGTCGTTCGTCATCGGCGACGAGAGCTGGTTCCACTGCTTGCACGCAACCTGGCATCCTTTGCAGGCGGTGCACTTGGAGCTGTCGTACATGATCGCCGTCTCAGCCATTGCTACACCTCCTGCTTCCGCATGTCGACCAAGAAGGTCTTGTACTCCGGGATGTGCGTGTTCGCGTCGCCCACGTTCGGCGTGAGGTCGTTGGCGATGCCACCGATGGAGCAGGTGCTGCCGTAACCCCAGTGCCACGGTGCGGCGATCTGGTGGATCGTCTTGCCACCCGCGGTGAGCGGCTTGATGCGGCCGGTGACCATCGCGAATGCGGTGATCGCGCCACGGTTGTTCTCGATGACCACGTTGTCGCCTGAGACGATGCCCTTTTCCTCGGCGAGCTCCTTGGAGATCTCGACGAACATCTTCGGCATGGTCTCAACCAGCCACGGCAGGTTGCGGGTGAGTCCGCCGGTCTGCCAGTGCTCGGTGAGGCGGAAGGTGGTCATGACGATCGGGTAGTCCTCCGGCTTGCCCAGCGTCTTGGCGGCAGACGCGACGACCGTGACGGCCGGGTTGTTCTGCTGGCCCGAAAGCGCGTTGGAAAGCGGAGACTCGAACGGCTCGTAGTGCTCCGGGAACGGACCTTCCTTCATGCCCGACGCGAACAGCTTGGCGACTGTCTCGTTGGTCATCATGAAGGAGAGGGTCTTCTCGGGAGCCGTTGGGGTGACGGTGCCATCGGCCGCGACGGCCTGGAACCCGAAGTCGGGCACGTCGTTGCGGAGCCACTTGGTGCCGTCCCACTTCACGAGGACCCTATCGGCGTTGTAGGGAGTGCCGGCAGCGTCGCACGAGCAGCGGTTGTAGATGATCCGGCGGTTGAGTGGCCATGCCCACGCCCAGCCCATGTAGAGGCCGAGCGGCTTGGTACCCTCGATGACGGGCTCATCCGTGTTGTTGCGGGCGCCGGTCTTCATCTTCGTCGGATCCATGGAGGCGATCGTCTTCTTCTTCTCCGGATCATCGGGATCGATGTAGTTGCCGGTGAAGTAGCCGGTGTAGATCCACACGCCAGACGCGGTGGTGCCGTCGGCCTGCAGGTTCGCGAAGGACGCGAGTCCCACGTCGCCCTTGGGACCGCCGGTTGCCGGGTCGATCACATAGCCGTTGATGCCGAGTGCGATCTTGGCGACGTCGATGTGGCCTTCTTCATTCAGGTAGGGCCAGTGGAGCTTCGTGATCTGCTCCGGATTGGCACCGCCCTCGGCCTCGTAGAGCTCCTTCAGCTTGAGGTGAAGCTCGCTGATGATCTCGGCGTCGTCCTTGCAGTCTCCGGGCGGCTCCACGGCCTTGTAGCGCCACTGGATCCAGCGACCGGAGTTCGCGACTTCGCCCTGCTTCTCGAAGTGGCACGCGGCCGGCAGCATGAAGACCTCGGTCTGGATGTCGGCGGGGCTGACGCCCGGCGCCTTCCAGAAGATCGCGGTCTCGGTCTCCCACAGGTCCACTGCGACCATCCACTTGAGCTTCGCCATGGCACGACGCTCCTGGGAGCAGTTCGGGCCACCGACGGCGGGGTTCTGACCCCAGAGCATGAGGCCTTCGATCTCGCCGGCCTCCATCGCTTCGAACATGTGGATGTGGCTGTGCGGCGTACCGTCGTTCTTCGGGATCATGTCGTACGCGTAGTTGTTCTCCAGCGTCGCGTACGGGCCGTACCATTCCTTCAGCATGCTGATGAGGAACTTGGGACGGTTGCTCCAGAAGCCCGCGTACTGCGTCTCCTTCTCGATGTACGAGGCGAGCGTCGGGCGGGCGGCCGTCGGCGCGTTCAGGTAACCGGGAAGGTTGCCGAACAGCAGACCCATGTCGGTCGAGCCCTGCACGTTCGACTCGCCACGCAGCGCGTCCACGCCACCACCGGCGATGCCGATGTTGCCGAGGAGCAGCTGCAGCACGCTCATCGCGCGGCAGTTCTGCGACCCGTAGCTGTGCTGGGTCTGACCCATGGCGTACATGATGACGCCGGCCTTGCCGGGCTGACCGGTGGCGGCGTACATCTCGTAGGCCTGCAGGAGCAGGTCCTTGTCGATGCCCGTGATGTCGGAGACCGTGTCTGCGTCGTACCGAGAGTAGTGGGTCTTCATGAGCTGGAAGACGCACTTCGGATCCTGCAGGGTCGCGTCCTTCTTGGCCTTCTTGTTCACGAGCGGCGTGAAGGCCGGGGTGCCGGGCTTGGTTACCCAGGAGTACGCGCCGGTCGGCGACGTGTCCCACGGAACCTCTTCGGCGATCTCATAGTTCCACTGTGCAGCGTCGTACGACTTCTTCTCGGCGTTGTAGCCGGAGAAGAGACCGTCTTCGAACGTGTAGGTGTCCTTCACAAGGTAGGACGCGTTCGTGTAGCTCTTGACGTAGTCGTCTTGCCACAGCTCGTTCTCGAAGATGTAGTTGTACAGGCCGCCATAGAAGGCCATGTCCGAACCCGAGCGGATCGGCACGTAGAGATCGGCAAGTGCCGCACTACGGCTGAAGCGCGGGTCGATGACCATGAGCTTGGCGCCCTTGTCCTTCGCCGCCTGGACCCACTTCATCGAGATCGGATGGTTCTCAGCGGCGTTCGAGCCGTTGATCATCACAACGTCGGAGTTCTGAAGGTCCGTCCAGTGGTTCGTCATGGCACCGCGACCGTATGTTGCCCCCAGACCGGAGACAGTGGCGCTGTGTCATATACGGGCCTGATGGTCGATCCACACGACGCCGAGCGCGCGCGCGAACTTCGACAGGATGTAGCCCTCTTCGCCGTCGAGCGCGGCGCCGCCGAGATTGGCGATCGCCGTGCAGCGGTTGACGGTGACACCGTTCTCATCGACTGCGGTGTAGTTCGCATCGCGGGTCGCCTTGATTCGCTTGGCGATCTCGTCGATGGCCCACTCCCAGTCCTTCTCCTCGAACTCGGTGGCGCCAGGTGCACGGTACTTCACCTTGGTCACGCGAGCCGGGTTCAGCATCGAATCGCCCGTCTCAGGATCGTAGACGTTGCGGATGTTGAACTGAGCACTACCCTTAGAACACAACGCGCCTCGGCTGATGGGATGATCCGGATCGCCCTCCAGGTTGATGAGCTCGCCGTCCTTGACTGACAGCACCATGCCGCAGCCTACGCCGCAGTAGCAGCAGACGGACGTTGACTCAGTCGCCCCGGTGATTCGCATCTCCGGAACCGCATCAGCAGCGAACGCGTTCGAGGGGCCGAACAACTCGGCGAGCGCACCGGCTGCGAATGTCGCACCGGTGAGCTTGAAGAATCCTCGCCTCGAAAGGTCCACGCTTACCTCCCTACCGTAACTCGGGAATCAGACACCTCATGGAAGCAGTCTGTGTGCCGGTCACCCCCTCATGTTGCGCAACGGTGCGGACCATGGATCGACGGAGGGTCGACGTTCCGACCGCATGCTCCGAACCTCGGATCCGCTCATGAACAGGACGGGCCCGCGTCTTCCGACAGCGGGCGGTGAGGGGCGTCGCTGAGATAGGAATGAGGAGACACCACATATGCACGGAAACGCCGTTCGGTGGCATATATCATGCCTCCGACTGTGCCGTGCGATGAGAATGCCGGTTCTCAAGCGATCCCCTTGCCGCTGACGACAGTAACATACCCACTTACGTTGATTAGCCGAAGAGCGCGGTGGAGCGGATGGTTCGCGCTGATCGGAATCGGCCGCGTGGAAACAACACGGCGCGTTCGCGGGTCCACAGGAACCCTTCGCCACGGTGGCGCATCTTCCTGCCTAGTTCTTTCATTCGGCGGCGCCCACCGGCGCCTGCAGCCAGAAGTCAGTAGTCTGGTGCCCTGATCGCGCTGACGCGCCCTCGATTGACGACCTCCCGGAAAATGAATGAGGCTTGACGCGTGGTTCATACGGATTAATCTATAGGTTAGACGCGAGCGTGGAGGCGGGCATGCAGCAGATGGCGTACGACCCGGCAGAAGAGCTCCTCGAGGACGGGCGGGCGTTGGACCGCCTGGCGAGTGTGGCCGTTCACGAGGTGATGCGTTCTCCTGCTGCCGTGTTCGTCGGCGCCGAGCACATGTCCCTGCGCGAGGCCGCAGGTCGTCGCCGGTTCATCTATGTAATAGAGCGCGATGGTCGGCTCGTCGGATGGCTGGACACGAGCGAGTTGCAGCCGGGACAGAGTGCACACGACCTGACCACGCACGCGGATCCCGGCACGGTCTCGGTCACCCCGGACGATACGCTGGACGTCGCGCTCGACCGAATGCTGACGCTCGGCTTTCGCGCCATCTCGGTCACCGACGATCGCCACCGTCTCGTGGGCGAAGTCACCATGATGACGATCGAAGACGCAGCCGCGGTGGAAGAAGCCACCTGACCGGTAGCGCGTCGTCCCCGGGGGCTCTACCCTGAGGACATGACCGCACTGGCCGACATCGCGCGCGAAACCGTCCGGCAGCACGGGATGGTACCCGACGCGTGCGTCGTGCTGGCGATGGTAAGCGGTGGCGCCGATTCGGTGGCGCTCCTGCGCCTGGCAGCGGAGGGCGTGCTGGGCGCGCCATCTGCGTTCTCGGTCCTTCACGTCAACCACTGCCTGCGCGGCGCTGAGGCGGATGCCGACGAGGCGTTCGTCCTCGCGCTCTGCGACTCACTCGGCATTCAGGCGCGATCCGTGCGCTACGACGTCACCGCGTATGCTGAGGCCGAGGGACTCAACCTCGAGGACGCCGGGCGGCGCATCCGGTACAGCCTCGCCGAGTCGGAGCTCGATCGGTGTTGTGCCGCGGCCGGGGTGCATCCGCGCGAGGGACGGGTGGCGACGGCTCACACCTTCGACGACAGGCTCGAGACGTTCCTTGCGCGACTCGCGACCGGCGCCGGGAGCGCCGGCCTGCGATCGATCGCGCCGGTGCGCGGGCGAGTGGTCCGGCCACTCATCGATGCGGGCCGCGCCGACGTGACCGCCTACCTGACCGGGCTCGGGCAGCCCTGGCGGGAGGATGCGACCAACGCCGACACGTCCCGGCAGCGCGCCTGGGTGCGCCACGATCTGCTGCCGGTGATCGAGCGCAGGAGCCCGGCGTTCAGGACGACGATGTCCCGGACGCTCCGTATCCTTGCCGAGGAGGACGACCTCCTCGCGGAGATGGCGGCGGCGTTCTCGCACGACTTCGCGCAGGTAAGCGATGGGGTCCTCGGGTTCGACCGTTCGCTCATGCAGACGCTGACCCGGCCGATGGCCCGGCGCACCGTGCGCGGGGCGCTGATCGACGCCTTTCCCGAGGCCTCCCGGCTCGAGTTCGAGCACACCGAGGCGATCGTGGACGGGCTTGCCGATGAGGGTTTCGCACGCGATCTCCCCTTCGGTCTGCGTGCTGAGACGGAGTACGGTAGACTGAACATTTCCCGCAAGGAGGACGTGCATGGGCTCGTGGCACCGGGGTTGCTCGGACTGCCGGGCAGGCTCGATCTTGGGGCCGCGGGCGTGATCGAGGCGCGCGAGGTCCCGCTGGCCGCTGTGGCAGCCGGTGCTGACACCGTGACGATCGATACGGATGCCGTGGCGTGGCCGCTGCTGGTCGACTCCATGCGCGACGGTGACCGGATCAGGCCCTTCGGCATGACAGGCACGAAGAAGGTCGGTGACCTGCTGACCGACGCGAAGGTGCCGCGCAGACTGCGTGGCAGGGTCCCTGTGCTGAGGGACGGTGACCGCGTGGTTTGGGTGGCAGGCGTCAGGCTTGCCGAGGACGTTCGCGTGACCGCGGAGACCGCACGAGCCGCGGAGCTGACATGGCATCGGCCGGGAGCGGGTACGAACCCGCTGTCGGAATGAGTGTCGAGCCGGGAGAGTGACGATGAGCATTCACGACGACATCGACCACGTGATCATCACGGAGGATGGTATCGCCGAGCGCGTCGCGGAGTTGGGCGCCCAGATCCGCGATGACTACGCGGATGCTCAGCGGCCGCTGTTGCTCGTGGCGGTGCTGCGAGGGGCAGCGCTGTTCGTTGCCGATCTGGCGCGCGCGGTCGGCGGCAAGGTCGAACTCGACTTCATGGCAGTCTCCAGCTACGGCTCGACCACGAAGTCCTCGGGCGTGGTCCGCATCCTCAAGGACCTCGATGAGGACATCGAGGGCCGCGACGTCCTGGTGGTCGAGGACATCCTTGATACCGGACTCACCCTTAAGTATCTACTGCGTAACCTCGCCTCGCGCAGGCCCAATAGCCTGGAGGTTGTGACGCTGCTGTCGAAAGAGGGCAAGCAGCAGGTACGGATCGAGTGCAAGTACGTCGGTTTCAATGTTCCCGACGAGTTCGTCGTCGGATACGGTCTCGACTACGCCGAGCGCTACCGCAACCTTCCCTACATCGGCGTTCTCAAGCCCGAGATCTACGCCGACTAATGGCCAAGAAGGAGCTGCCCCGAGTGAACCGCAATCTGAGAACCGCGCTTCTCTACCTCCTGCTTATCGTGCTGGCGCTGCTGTTCCTGGCCCGGTCACTCGCTCCGGCTGAGATCGTGCCACTCGAGAGTTCCGAGTTCCTGGCGGCGCTTGCGGAGGACAGGGTCGTCTCGGCGGAGGTCTTCGCGCGCACGCAGGTCGTAGACGGCGAGTACTATCCCGACGAAGCGACGCAAGACGCCGAGGAGCCGGTCGAGTTCACGACGACCTACCTCGACAGCACGGCGCTCACGACGGCGCTTGACGAGAACCCGCCAAGCGACGGATACACGGTCAACATGCAGGACAGTTCGGTCTGGCTGAGTGTGCTCGGCACGATCATCCCGGTGATCCTCATCGCCGTCATGCTGTTCTGGCTCATGAACCAGATGCAGGGTGGCAACTCAAAGGTGATGTCGTTCGGCAAGAGCCGGGCGAAGCGCATCACGCGCGATCAGCCGCGCATCACGTTCAAAGACGTCGCGGGTGTGGACGAAGCGGTGGAGGAGCTTGAGGAGATCAAGGAGTTCCTCGCCAACCCCGGCAAGTTCCAGGCGCTCGGTGCGAAGATCCCGAAGGGCGTTCTGCTCGTCGGCCCTCCGGGAACCGGCAAGACGCTGCTGGCCCGCGCGGTCGCGGGTGAGGCGGGCGTTCCGTTCTTCACCATCTCAGGCTCGGACTTCGTTGAGATGTTCGTCGGCGTGGGTGCGAGCCGTGTGCGCGACCTGTTCGAGCAGGCGAAGGCCGCGAGTCCCTGCATCGTCTTCATCGACGAGCTCGACGCCGTGGGTCGGATGCGCGGCGCGGGTCTCGGCGGCGGGCACGATGAGCGTGAGCAGACGCTCAACCAGCTGCTTGTGGAGATGGACGGCTTCGACATCAAGGACAACGTCATCATCATGGCGGCCACCAACCGCCCCGACGTGCTCGACTCGGCACTGCTTCGTCCGGGCCGATTCGACCGGCAGATCCTCGTCGATCGTCCCGACCTCAAGGGCCGTCACGAGATCCTCAAGATCCACTCGCGCGGCAAGCCGCTCGGCCCGGACATCGACCTCGAGGTTCTTGCGCGCCGCACGCCCGGCTTCACCGGCGCCGATCTCGCCAACCTCGTGAACGAGGCCGCGCTGCTGGCTGCGCGTCACGGCAAGAAGGAGATCGACATGGTGGAGCTCGAGGACTCCATCGAGCGCGTCATCGCCGGTCCCGAGAAGAAGAGCCGCATCATCTCCGAAAAGGAGAAGCGCATCATCGCGTACCACGAGTCGGGTCATGCACTCGTGGGGCACGTCCTGCCCAACACCGACCCGATTCACAAGATCAGCATCATCAGCCGCGGTCGTGCGCTCGGCTACACCCTCGCGCTTCCGGTGGAGGACAAGTTCCTCTCGGCGCGCGGTGAGATGCTCGACGACATTGCGATGATGCTCGGTGGGCGCGTGGCCGAGGCGATCGCCATCGGCGACATCACCACCGGCGCGAGCAACGATATCGAGCGCGCCACCAAGCTGGCGCGGCAGATGGTCACGCAGTATGGAATGAGCGAGAAGCTCGGTCCGATGATGCTCGGCGAAGGTGCGCACGAGGTCTTCCTCGGCCGCGATTTCTCGGCGCAGGCGAACTACTCGCAGGAGATCGCGTTCGAGATCGACAAGGAGGTGCGTCGCCTGATCGACGAGGCGTACGACACCGCCTTCAAGATCCTCACCGAGCGCCGCGAGCTGCTCGATCTGATGGCCGACGTGCTCGTGGAGCGCGAGACGGTGGACAAGGGCGAACTCGAGGCGCTGCTCGACGGGCGCTGGGCCGAGCACCTAGAGCTCGAGAAGCAGCGCGAGGCCGAAGAGGCCGCGACGCCCAAGCCGAAGAAGAGCAAGCAGACCGAGGTTACGCCGTCCGTCGAGGAGGCGCCGGCTGCCGAAGAGCCCCCGTCCGATCCGCGCCCGATCGTGGACGTGTCGACGACCGGTATCAGCGACTAGGCCCCGCCGCACCGCGTCGGGTTTCGATGAGAGGCGTCGCCCGCACAGGGCGGCGCCTCTCTTGTCGGAAGCGGTTGACCAAGTCATATATATGTTCTATACATCTAGTCACACGAATGAGAGAGGCCGCCGATGAGCACAGCCGAACACGAGCACGGAGACGACGCGCCGGTGGCGGGTGCCGTGCCCGGTCTTCGGCGCAGGCGCTGCTGTGAGTCAGGCGATGGCACCCGACGCGGTGTGGGCGCGGGGCGCGGGGCGTTCGTCGAACCCGCGCTGCTTGCGGTCCTCGCCCGGTCGGAAGGCTACGGATACGACCTGGTGCGGGCGATCGAGGATGCGACCGGCGGCGAAGTGGTGCCGGACGCCGGCGGTCTCTACCGCTTGCTCCGACGTTTGGAAGAGGACGGATTCGTCACCTCCGAGTGGCAGGACGGCGGCAGTGGGCCGCAGCGCCGTTCGTACCGCATCACCGACGACGGGCGTGCGCTGCTCGAACACTGGGTCGGCCATCTGGAAGAGCGCCGACGTGCGCTCGAAGTACTCATAGGTGCGGCGCGGGGTGCCTCGGAAGGCGCTGCCGGCCGCGGAGAGGGGCAGGACGGATGAAAGTCGCAGTCTCATCGCTCGGCACGTCGCTCGACGACCGCGTCGACGACCACTTCGGCCGGGCGCGCTACTTCGTCATCGCGGACACGGACTCCGATACCGGAGAGGCCGTGGACAACGCCACGAACATGAACGCGCTGCAGGGCGCCGGGATCGCGGCCGCCGAGACCGTGTCGGACCACGGTGCCACGGCCGTGATCACCGGCCACCTCGGACCGAAAGCGTTCGCCGCGCTCAAGGCGGCGGAGATCCCCGGCTACAACGGCAGCGGCATGACGGTGCGCAGCGCGGTAGCGGCGTTCGCGGCCGGGGAGTTGCCGGCGCTCACCGAAGCAGGAGAAGCACACGCCGGCTGAGGCCGGCCCGATGAAAGGACCGACGCGTGACTGAGAACGGACGAATCGTACTGGCGGTGCCCACCAACGGCGCGGGTGGACTGGACTGCGAGCGGTCGGGCCACTTCGGGCGCTGCGACTGTTTCACCGTGGTGGAGATCGAGGACGGGGCCGTGGTGGGCGTGCGCATCGTGGGCAACCCGCCGCACGAGGAGGGCGGCTGCCTCCGGCCGGTCAACCTGCTGGCGGGCGAGGGAGTGAACGCGCTCGTGGTCGCCGGCATCGGCGGGCGTCCGCTCGCCGGGTTCACCGACGCGGGCATCGCCGTCTACTTCGATAACACCCGTCCCGTGGTGTCCGAGGTCATCGACGCCATGCTCGCGGACGAGGTCGAGCTCATCGACCCGTCGTACGTGTGCGGCGGCCACTAGCAGATGTCCTCGCTCGGTCTTATCCCCGCGCACTTGACCGTGGCGATCGCCTCGGGCAAGGGCGGCACCGGCAAGACGCTCGTCGCGACGAACCTGAGTGTCGTGGCAGCTCGCGCGGGGTCCCCCGTGGCGCTCGTTGACTGCGATGCGGACGCACCCAACGATGCCCTCTTCCTGGCGCCTGAAGCGCCACAGGTGGCCCCCGCAGAGGTTCCTCTCCCGGTCGTGGACCAGGAGGCGTGCGTGCTCTGTGGCGCCTGCCGGGAATCCTGCGCGTACGGTGCGATCAGGATCCTCGGCGGGAAGGTACTCGTGTTCCCCGAGCTGTGTCACGGATGCGGCGCGTGCGTGCGCGTGTGTACCCCGCACGCGATCACCGAGGAGCGGCGGCGCGTCGGTGAGGTCGAGTGGGGTGCAGCCGAGCGTTCGCTGGTGGCCCCGGCCGGCCTTGATGTCGTCACCGGCAGGCTCGATGTCGGTGAGGTGAAGACGCCCACGCTGGTCCGCGCTGCGCGCGGCCGGGCGAAGATCCTGAATCGCGCGGTGACGGTGCTGGATGCACCACCCGGTGTCGCGTGCGCGGCGGTGGCTGCGGTGCGCGACGCCGATGTGCTCGTGCTCGTGACCGAGCCGACTCCCTTCGGACTGCACGACCTCGAACTTGCTGTCGAGTTGGGTCGCGACATGGAGGTCCCGATGGGTGTCGTCATCAACCGCGACGGCGTGGGAGGCACCGACATCGCAGCCTACTGTGAGCGCGAGTCGCTGCCTCTGCTCGCCCGGATTCCGTTCGATCGAGCGGTGGCGGCGATCTACGCCGATGGCGGACTCGTCGTGGACGAGCATCCCGAGGGCGCGGCATGGTTCGGGGGACTGTGGTCCGCGGTGCTCGGCCTGACGACGGAGAGTGACCAGTGAAGCGGGTGGTGTTCGCGTCGGGCAAGGGCGGCACGGGCAAGACCACGCTCACGGCTCTCGTCGCCCGCGAGATGGCCGCCGTGGTGCCGCTCGTGCTGGCCGACTGCGACGTGGAGGCGGCGAATCTCCCGATCGCCCTTGCGGCGCGGGAGATCGAGTGCGAGCCGTTCGCGGGGGCCTCGTCGGCCGCTATCGACGCAGCCGCGTGCCGCGGTTGTGGCGCCTGCGTGCCTGTCTGCCGATTCGATGCGGTTGGTACCGCCGATGGCTTCCCCCGCGTGCGCGCCTTCGAGATCGACCGCTGGGCATGCGAGGGTTGTGGAGCTTGCGTACCTGCCTGTCCCTTCGGCGCCATCACGATGCAGCCCTCGCAGGCAGGCGAAGTGTGCCACGCGCGAACCGACGTGGGCAGCATGACGTTCGGCCGCCTTGCGCCGGGGGAGGACCTCTCCGGCAAGCTGGTGACCGAGGTGCGCGGGCGCGCTGACGCGCTCGCGGATCGGGACAGCGCCGGGCTGATGCTCATCGATGGACCACCGGGGGTGGGGTGTCCTGCGATAGCCGCCATCACCAACACCGACCTGCTCATCGCGGTGACCGAGCCCACGCTTTCGGGGGAGCACGATCTGCTTCGTCTGCTCACGCTCGCCAGACACCTGCGCGTGCCGGTGGGCGTGGTGCTCAACAAGGCCGACCTGTCCAACACGGGTGCCGAGCGGATGCGCGCCCGCGTCCAAGACGAGGGTCTCGGGCTGATCGCCGAGGTGCCCTACGACACCGGCGTCGCCCGCGCGTTCATTGCACCCGAAGCGTCGACCGAGGGTATCGCGCCGGCAAGTGCGGCGGCGGTCGCAGCGGTCGTGCGCTGGGTAACGGAGCGCATCTGAGCGCCTGCGGGTACAATCCAGGCAGTGACGCCGGCCCCCGGGGGACTCCATGGATCGTGCCAAGATCGAACAAGGCGTTCGTCTCATCCTCGATGGCATCGGAGAAGAGCCGTCTCGCGAGGGGCTGCTCGACACGCCGCGTCGCGTGGCCGACATGTACGAGGAGATCTTCGCGGGTCTCGGGCAAGACGCGTCCGAGCACTTCCAGGTCACCTTCAATGAAGGCCACCAGGAGATGGTGCTGATCCGCGACATCCCGCTGTACTCGGTGTGCGAGCATCACCTGCTGCCGTTCCTGGGTCGCGCGCACGTCGCCTACATTCCCGGCAAGAACGGGCGGATCTGCGGGCTTTCGAAGATCGCGCGGCTCGTCGACGTGTTCGCGAAGCGGCCGCAGGTGCAGGAGCGGATGACGTCGCAGATCGCCGAGACGCTCGTCGAGCAGCTCGACCCCACCGGCGTGCTCGTGGTCATCGAGGCCGAGCATCTGTGCATGTCGATGCGCGGCGTGCAGAAGCCGGGCGCGGTCACCACGACCTCGGCGGTGCGCGGCATCTTCGAGCGCAATCCCGCCACGCGTGCCGAGGCGATGAGCCTCATCAAGGGCGCACGATGACGAACGCGCCCGCCTCGCGCACGTGGCGCTGCGGGGCCTTCCGGCTGTCGCTCGACCACACGCTCGTGATGGGCATCGTGAACGTCACGCCCGACTCATTCTCGGACGGTGGCCGGTTCGCCGATCCGCTCGTCGCCGTCGAGCACGCCCGCGGGCTCGCCGATGTCGGCGCAGATGTCATCGATGTGGGCGGTGAATCGACGCGGCCGGGTTCCGGCGCCGTACCGCCCCGCGCCGAACTCGCGCGCGTGTTGTCGGTGATCACCGCGCTCGTGCACTGTCTCGATATCCCGGTCTCGATCGACACGCGGCATGCCGAGGTCGCTTCGGCGTGTGTCCGCGAAGGGGCGAGCATCGTGAACGACATCTCGGGCTTTCGCGACCCGGCGATGGTGGCGCTCGCCGCTCGCTGCGAGGCCGGCCTCGTGGTGATGCACATGCTCGGCGAGCCCAAGACGATGCAGGACGAGCCGGTCTATACCGACGTGGTTGCCGAGGTGCGCGACTATCTCTCGAAACGGGCGGCGGAACTCGAGAGCGCCGGCGTGGCCCGCGACCGGATCGCACTCGATCCGGGGATAGGTTTCGGGAAGACGACCGCGCACAACCTCGAACTGCTGCGGCGCCTCCCCGAGATCGCTGTGCTCGGCTATCCCGTGCTCGTCGGCGCGTCGCGTAAGCGCTTCATCGGCGAGCTCACCGGCGAGGTCCGCCCCGACCGCCGCCTTGCGGGGAGCGTGGCCGCGGCGGTGTGGTCGGCGCACCACGGCGCGGACATCGTGCGCGTGCACGATGTCGCGGACACCGTGCAGGCGCTCGTGGTGGCGCACGCGATCGAAGGAGCGAGCGATGACTGATGCGTACGTGGGGCTCGGCAGCAACCTCGGCGATCGCCTCCTCAACCTCGCGCGTGCGCTCGAGGCCATCGAAGCGCTCGACGAGACCCGGGTCGTTTCGGTCTCCAACGTCGTCGAGTCCACGCCGTGGGGCGTGACCGACCAGCCGCTGTTCGCCAACGCCGTGGCGCGCGTTGCGACGGCGATTCCTGCCGACCGCTTCCTCGGCCTGCTGAGAGAGCTCGAGACGGCCCTCGGCAGGGTCACGGCCGAACGCAACGGGCCGCGCATCATCGACCTCGACCTACTGCTCTACGGCGATGACGAGTGGCAGACGCCCGAGCTCACGGTGCCCCACCCTCGCCTGGCCGAGCGCGACTTTGCCGTGACGCCGCTTCTGGAGATCGCGCCGCATGCCGAGTGGCCGGACGGCTCTCCAGTCACGCGCGATCGCGCCACCGAAGGACGCATCACCGCGTCGCTCGGGCCGGTCCCCGGCTTCAGTGAGGTCACGCCGCCCGTCGGCGGATGGGCTGGCGCGCATGGGTACGGCGACGAGTTCGGGGCGTGGGAAGAGGTCGCCGCCCGGCGGTTCTCCGCAGGTCAGGGCACATCGTTCGCGCTCGACTTGCTGTTCGACGCCGCAGTGCTTGAGCAGGAGGGGATCCCGTATGGCTGGGATCCACTGCCCCCGCAGCAGGAGTACAGTCCCTGGGCGCTGCCGCGGCTGTACCGGCTGCTCGTGCCGCCGCCGCTCGCCCCGCGCGCCCGCGAACTGCTCGCGGCGGTGCGCGCGGCCAGCCCGTCGCCTGAGGACGCTGTCCGGCTGGTGAATGCCACCGAAGGCGACTCCGACGAAGGTGACGAAGGCGGGTTCTGATCGCGTCTCCGCCACGCTCCCGCCGCTGCGCCGGTGTATACTCGTGCTCCGTTTTTCGGAGGCGGCCTGGACCGATGAAGCGGCCGGGACCGCTGGGAGGGAGCAGACGATGAGTAGCACACCGGCTTCGGGGCCCGTTGCGCGGGTCACCACCACCGGTCTGGTCGCGATGAAGGCCGCCGGCGAGCCGATCGTGATGATCACCGCCTACGACGCGCCGGGGGCACGTCTGGTGGAGGCGGCCGGCGTGGACGCCGTGCTCGTTGGCGACTCCCTCGGCATGACCGTCCTCGGCTACGACAGCACCCTGCCGGTCACGATGGACGACATGGTGCGCGCCACTTCGGCGGTCTCGCGCGGCACCTCGCGGGTGCTCGTGGTGGCCGACATGCCCTTCATGAGCTACCAGGCGAGCGCCGAGGATGCCCTGCGCAACGCGGGCCGTTTCCTCGCCGAGGCAGGTGCGCACGCCGTCAAGCTCGAGGGCGGCGTGGCGGTTGCCGAGCTTGTGGGCCTCATGACCGACGCCGGCATCCCCGTGATGGGCCACGTGGGCCTCACGCCGCAGTCCGTGAACGTCTTCGGCGGCTACAAGCTGCAAGGGCGCGACACCGAGAGCGCCGTGCGCCTCGTGGAGGACTGTCTCGCGCTCGAGGCGGCCGGTGCGTTCGCGGTCGTGCTCGAACTCGTGCCCGCCGAACTCGCGGCGCTCATCTCCGAGGAACTCACGATCCCCACGATCGGCATCGGCGCCGGCGCCGGCTGCGACGGGCAGGTGCAGGTCTTCCACGACATCCTCGGCCTGGGCACGTTCACGCCCAAGCACGCGAAGCGCTACGCCGAGGTCGGCAGCGCGATCACCAAGGCGGTTGCGGCGTACGCCGCCGACGTGCGGTCCGCGGCGTTTCCCGGTGAGGCTCACTTCTCGCACCTGGACGCCGAGGTCGTCGCCGAACTCGAGCGGCTGCTGCCGCTCACCGACGGAGAGGACTAGCGCGTGGAGCGCCTTGGCTCGAAGCAGGAGGTGCGGCAGGCGGTCGGCGAAGCGCGCCGCGAGGGCAAGCGCATCGCGCTCGTCCCCACGATGGGCGCTCTGCACGACGGGCACCTGTCGCTCGTGAGCGCTGCCCGCGAGCGCGCGGACTACGTGGTGGTCTCGGTCTTCGTGAACCCGACGCAGTTCGCGCCGGGCGAGGACTTCGAGGCGTATCCGCGCGACGTGGCGCGGGATATCGACTTGCTGGGCGCCGAAGGGGTGGACCTCGTGTTCACGCCGTCGACCGAGGCGATGTACACACTGGATGCCGAGGTGATGGTCGAGCCGGGCCCGCTCGGCGCGGTGCTCGAGGGCGCCACGCGGCCTGCGCACTTCCGCGGGGTCTGCACGGTCGTCACCAAGCTTCTCAGCATCACCGCCCCCGACCTGGCGTTCTTCGGCCAGAAAGACTACCAGCAGCTCGCCGTGCTGCGGCGCATGGTGCGTGACCTCGACTTGCCGGTGAAGGTCGTCGGCTGTCCGACCGTGCGCGAGTGCGACGGGCTGGCGATGTCGAGCCGCAACGTCTACCTCTCGCGTGAGGAGCGCGCAGCGGCGATCGTGCTCTACCGCGCGCTCCGCAGCGCCGAGACGCTTGCGCTCGACGGCGAGCGCGACGCGCATGTGCTCGAGGACGCGATGCGCAGCCTGATCGAGAGCGAGCTGCTCGCAACACTCGACTACGCGGTCGTGGCCGACGCCGTCACACTCGAGCCGCTCGACACGATCGGCCCCGCCCCCGCGCGCGGGCTGATCGCGGCCAGGGTGGGCGCCACCCGACTCATCGACAACCTCGCCCTGGAGGTGGTGTAGATGGCAGACGCTCCGGTCATGCCCGCCGAGGTGCGCGTGCTCGCCCGCGACCGCGGTGCGGTCATCTTCGCGCACAACTACCAGCGTGCCGAGGTGCAGGCGGTCGCCGACGTGGTGGGCGACTCGCTCGAGCTTGCGCGCCGCGCCGCAACGGTCGCCGCGCAGGTGATCGTGCTCGCGGGCGTGCGGTTCATGGCCGAGACCGCGGCGATACTCGCGCCCGGCAAGACGGTGCTGCTGCCGCGCGCTGACGCCGGCTGCCCGATGGCCGATATGATCACCGCGCCGCAGCTCGCCGCGTGGAAGGCCGAGCACCCCGGTGTGCCGGTCGTGATGTATGTGAACACCTCGGCAGAGGTCAAAGCGCTCACCGACGTGTGCTGCACGTCGGCCAACGCCGTCGAAGTCGTCCGCTCGCTCGGGGCGCCCAAGGTGCTGTTCGGGCCGGACCGGAACCTCGGGGCGTGGATCGCGGCGCAGCTGCCCGAGGTGGAGATGCTCCTGTGGGACGGCTACTGTCCGGTGCACGACGCCGTGACGCTCGAGATCGTGCTCGCGGCGAAAGCCGCGCATCCGGGCGCTCCGGTTATCGCGCATCCCGAGTGTCGCCCCGAGGTGAGCGCCGAGGCCGACGAGGTGCTCTCCACGAGCCAGATGATCCGCTACGCGGCCAGGGCGGGAGAGCCTGAGATCATCGTGGTGACCGAAGGCGGTCTGCTCACGGGCCTTGCGAAGGCGGCGCCCGATACGCGCTTCATCGGCCTCACGCCGCCGATGCTGTGTCCGAATATGAAGCTCACGCGCCTCGAGCACGTGCGCGACGCGCTCCGCGACATGACCGGAGCGGTCGTCGTCCCGGATGACGTGGCGACAGCGGCGCGCGGCTCGCTCGAGCGCATGACGGCGATCGGGTAACCGCGATGGTGTCCGCCGTGCCGGAGCTCCTGGAGCAGCGATACGTCCTGTCATTCGATACGGCCGCGATGCCGGCCGAGCGCAGTGACGTGCTCATCATCGGCTCGGGTATCGCCGGGCTCACCGCGGCGCTCCACGCCTCGCGTCTCGGCAGCGTCACGCTCGTCACCAAGTCCGAGGTCACCGACGCCAACACCTGGTACGCGCAGGGCGGCATCGCCGGCGCGGTGGGCGAGGCCGACTCCGTGGAACTTCACCTCGCCGACACGCTCGTGGTGGGGCAGGGCCTGTGCGATACCGCGGTCGTGCGCTCGGTCGTGAGCGAGGCGGCCGACGCGCTCGCGGAACTGCAGGCGCTCGGCGTGCGCTTCGACCGCGGTGCAACCGGCAAGGTCGACTTGCACCGCGAGGGCGGGCACAGCCTCCCGCGCGTGCTGCACTCGGGAGACGCTACCGGCGCCGAGGTGCAGAACACGCTCTCGGCGGTGGTACGGCAGACGCGCGGTATCAAGCTCGTGGAAGACGCGTTCGTCGTGGACCTCCTCACCGAGGACGGCCGATGCACGGGCGCGCTCGTGATGGACAGCGGCTCGCATGCGCTCATGGCGCTTCACGCGGACGCGGTCATCCTCGCGAGCGGCGGGGCCGGTCAGATCTACCGCGTCACGACCAACCCGCTCGTGGCCACCGGCGACGGCATCGCGGCGGCATGGCGCGCGGGCGCGGACATCGCCGATATGGAGTTCGTGCAGTTCCATCCCACCGCGCTCGACAGCGCATCGACCGTGAAGTTCCTCATCACCGAGGCGCTCCGCGGGGAGGGCGCGTACCTGCTCGACTGCGATCAGAAGCGCTTCATGCCCGAGTTGCACGCGCTCGCCGAGCTCGCGCCGCGCGACGTGGTAAGCCGCGAAATCGAGCGCGTGATGCACCGTTGCGGCCGCCCGAACGTCTGGCTCGATGCCCGTCACCTCGGCGCCGCGTTCCTTGCCGAGCGCTTCCCGACGGTGACCGAGGGCTGCCGCGAGGCGGGCTTCGACCTGTCGCGCGATCTCATCCCGGTCGCGCCCGCGGCGCACTACCTCGTCGGCGGGGTGCGCGTGGACATCGACGGCCACACGTCCGTCCCCGGGCTCTATGCAGCCGGCGAGTGCGCGGCCTCCGGTCTGCACGGCGCCAACCGGCTTGCGAGCAACTCGCTCCTCGAGGGGCTCGTGTGCTCGCGGCGCATCGTGCGCGCGCTCGAAGGCGAGGCCGCCCGCACGCGTCCGGGGCGGATCCACGCCGTCGTCGGGGAGCCGATCGGCTCGGACCAGCGCGCGGTGCGCTCGGCCCTGCAGCTGCTGATGAGCCGCTATGTGGGCGTCACGCGTTCGGCCGAGGGGCTGGAAGGTGCCAGCGAGGGGATCGCCGAGCTGGCGTCCGGGCTCGGTGGCACGGACCTGCATGCGATCGAGACACGCAACCTGCTCGTGAACGCGGCGCTCGTGGTCTCGACCGCGCTCGTCCGCGAGGAGAGCCGCGGCACGCACTTCCGCAGCGACCATCCCCAGCGCGACGACGAGCACTGGCGGTCGCACATCGTGTGGCGCCAGGGCGCCGAGCCGCGCATGGAGCCGGTGCCTGACGACGTGGCTGCCGGCGGGGGCGCGTCATGATCTTCACGCCGCCGCCCTCCGACGAGCTGCTCGCCGCCGCACTCGCCGAGGACCTCGGCATCGCGCCGGACCGCATCCTTGCGCCCCGCGTGGGTGCTCCTTCGATCCTCGACCTCGACGTGACGTCCTCGGCGACCGTGCGCGATACGGCGTTCTTCGGCCTGATCGTTGCGCGCGACGCGGGCGTGGTGTGTGGGCTTCCGCAAGTCGCTCGCGTGTACGAGCTGCTCGCGGCGGCCGCGTCGAGCCACGTGGAGTGCTACCCCGCGGTCGCCGAAGGGGTGGATGTGACGCCGGGCATGCCCGTGATGGAGATCGAGGGCTCGGTGCGCACCGTGCTTGCGGGCGAGCGGTCCGCGCTCAATCTGCTCATGGTGCTCTCGGGCATCGCCACCGAGGCGCGGCGCTGGCAGCGAGCGGCCGGACCCGACTTGGCCGTGACCGACACGCGCAAGACGCTGCCCGGACTCCGGGCGCTCTCGAAGTACGCCGTGCGGGTCGGCGGGGCGCATAACCACCGCGCCGGTCTCTACGACATGGTGCTCATCAAGGACAACCACATCGCGCACGCTGGCAGCGTGGCCGAGGCCGTGGCCGCCGCCAGGCGCTTGAATCCGAATCTGCTCGTCGAGTGCGAAGCGGAGACCGTGCCACAGGCTGCCGAGGCGGCTTCGGCAGGCGCCGACTACGTGCTGCTCGACAACATGGACGACGCGACGCTCACGATCGCGGTGGAGGCGGTGCGCGAGGCCGCGGGCAAGCGCGTGTGTCTCACCGAGGCATCGGGCCGCATCACCTTCGAGCGGCTGCCCGCGCTTGCCGCGGCTGGCGTGGACCGCGTCTCGACGAGCGCGCTCACCTTCGCGCGGCCGCTGGACTTCGGACTGGACGCGAGGGATCGCACGTGACCGAGCCGGCACTCCGCGACACCTACCTCTCCTGGACGCGACGGGCGGTGCCCGTGCTGCTCGTTCCGCTCGCGCTCACCGGAGCGCTCCAGGCGGGAGCGGCGAGCGCATGGTGGACCGACCCGGCACCCTCGGCAGGTGCGATGCGCTACCTGTTCATGGCGGTCGGGGTGGCGTCGGTCATGATGGGCCGCACCGCCCGCATGCGAGAGGTCGCTTCGGCTCCGCTCACCGCGGCAGCGCTCACGTCGCTCTCGTGGCGGCTCGTGATCTACGCGCTTGCGCCGGCGGTGGTCGGCGCTGTTCTCGCGTTCATGACGCGTGAGCTCGGCGACTACTACGTCATGCTGCTCGTGACGCTTGTCGGGCTCGCACTCCTGTATCCTCGCTTCGACCAGTGGGTCACCTGGTCGGCGCCCGTGATCGACACCGCGGCGGCCCCTGAGGCCGACACCGCCACCGGACCGGAGGCCGAGTGATGGCGCCTGAGACCGGCTTCGCGCTCCTCGACTGGTTCCTCCGCGCGCTCGACGCCTGGGGCTACCTCATCGTCGTGCTCTTCACCATCTCGGAGAACCTCTTCGTGATCGGCTCGTTCACGCCGGGCGAGACGGTCGTGATGGCCGCCGGGTTCGTCTCCGAGATGGGCGGCCTGAATGCGTGGCTCGTCGGGATCGCCTCGCTCGTCGGCACGATGACGGGGAGCAACCTCTCGTACTGGTTCGGCAGGCGCGGCGGTCGCGAAGCACTGCTCAAGTGGGGCAGCAGGTTCTTCGACGAGGAGCACATCACCGCTGCCGAGGAGTACTTCGAGCGGCACGGCAACAAGACGGTGCTCATCTCCCGGTTCGCCGCCGGGTTCAAGAACTTCGTCCCGGTCATCGCGGGCGTTTCGCGCATGCGCGTCTGGATCTTCGAGCTCTACACGTTCATCGGCGCGCTCATGTACACCACGCTCATGGTGGTGCTCGGCATCGTCTTCGCCGACAACTTCGACGAGGCCCTCAGGATTGCCCGCAACATCGGCTGGGCAGGGCTGATTCTGCTCGTGGCCATGCTCGCGTTCCTGTTCTGGGGGCGCCGTCGCTTCATCGCCAGTCGTGTGGACAAGTTCGCCGAACTCGCCGAGGAGCGCGAGGACGAGGACGCGGAGGAGACCGAACTGGCCGAGACCGACGGTGAGGCCCCCGGGGCAGACGATGCTGACGCTCTCGACTAGAGCCGCGGTCGCATCCGCGCTCACCAGCGCGGGCGAGCGTGGCATCTCCGGCGAGACCATCGCCGCATCGCTCGGCATCTCGCGCGTGGCAGTCGGCAAGCACGTGGCCGCGCTGCGTGCGCTCGGCTACCGGATCGCTTCGGCATCGCGTACCGGTTACCGGCTCGAGCTGGCGCCCGACGTGTGTCTCCCCGAGGAGGTCGGCCCCCGGCTGGCCGACCCGTTCTGGGTGGCCTGCCAGGGCGCGGCCGAGCTCGGCTCCACCAACGACGAGGCGAAGCGGCTCGCCCGCGCAGGCGCGCCGGAGGGGACCGCCGTGGTCGCCGCGCACCAGACCGGCGGGCGCGGCCGGTTCGACCGGGAGTGGGCGTCCCCGGCAGGCGGCGCGTACGTGTCGTGCATCCTTCGCCCTCCGCTGCCGCCGGCAGCGGTCGCGCCGCTGTCGCTCGTGGTGGCACTCGGCGCGGCACGCGGTCTCGCGACGCTTGGCATCGAGGCGGGCATCAAGTGGCCGAACGACCTCGAGGTCGCCGGGCGCAAGCTCGCCGGCATCTTAGTCGAGCTGGCAGCCGAGGCCGATCGCGTGGAGTGGGTGGTGGTCGGCTGTGGCGTGAACGTTTCGGCGCCCGCACACGAACGCGGCGCACGGGTGTGCGAGCAGCTGCCGGAGGCGCGCGTCGCCGAGGTGGCCGCCCGCGTGCTGGACGGCATCGCAGGCGCCTACCGGGAGTTCCTCGAGAGCGGGTTCGATGCGCTCGCGCAGGAGTATGCGGCGCGCGCCACCCTCACTGGGCTCACGGTCACCGTGCGGGACGCCACCGGTGCGGTGGTGGCCGAAGGCATGGTGGCCGGCATCGGTCCCGACGGTGCGCTGCTGCTCGACCGGGCGGGCACCGTGACCGCGATCCACGCGGGCGAGGTTACGCTGCGGGATTGACGGGACTGCGGCTGATTCCTATCGTGAACGCTCACACAGCAGCAGTTTACGATTGGACCCGCATGCGCCGTACCCGCACCCGCCTGTTCCTGCGCGCCGCCCTTGTGGCCGCCCTCGTGGCGGCCGGCGCGCTCATCGCGGTACCGATCGGGCCGGTCCCCGTGACGCTCCAGGTGCTCGTCATCGCTGTCGCCGTGCTCGTGCTCACCCCTGCCGAGGCGCTTCTCGCGCTCGTCGCCTACCTCGCGGTGGGAGCGATGGGGGCCCCGGTGTTCTCCGGCGGCACAGGGGGTGTGGGCGTGCTCGTCGGGCCCACCGGTGGCTTCCTTCTCGGGTTCCTCGCAGGCGCTCCTGCGGGCGCGCTCGTGCGCACGGCACTCGCCGGGGCGGCCCGGCGCCCGCGCCCCTGGCTGGCCGACGTGCTGGCGCTGCTGACGTTCATCGTGGTGACCTACGGGATGGGGTGGGCGTACTTCGCGGTGGTGACCGGGCGGACCGCTGCCGATGCATTCGCCGTGGCTGTCGCGCCGTTCGTGGTCATCGACTTGCTGAAGTGTGCGGCGGCCTGGGCCGTTGCACGCGCCGTCAGGGCTGCGGGGCTGGGAGCGGACTAGTCCCCCCGCTCCGGCGGTGTGCTAGCATCCCGGCATCAGCGAAATCGCACTAACGCTCGTCAACAAGGAGGCGCCTCATGGCGGCAGGTCTGGGTGACACGGTCGCGGTCGACTACGAAGGCCGGCTCGACGACGGAAGCGTCTTCGATTCGAGCGCAGACGGCGAACCGCTTCGCTTCACGCTCGGCGCCGGCACCGTGTTGCCGCTGTTCGAAGCGGCGGTCGTGGGGCTCGAGATCGGCGAGCGCGCCACCATCACCATTCCTGCCGAGGAAGCCTACGGCCCCTACATCGAGGGCGCACGGGATGTCGTCCCCGTCGATGTCTTCGGTGAGGGCGAGCCCCCGGTGGGTGGGATATTCAACGTCTTCGCGGACGACGGGACCGAATTCACGGGGCGCGTGGTCGAGGTGAGCGCCGATCGGATCAACGTGACCGTGGACTTCAACCATCCGCTGGCCGGTCAGGATCTCACGTTCGACATCGCCCTCGTGGAGATTCAGCCGCCTCGGCCCGAGAGCGGTGCTGACGAATCGTAACGATTCGTTGACACACCTCGGGTGCGCCGATATGGTTTGCACAGGTCACGCGACCCATCGGCGTCGGCGGCCCAAGAGGACGTTTCTTGAGTGCAGGGTGCCGGCACACCATGTACGCGAGGCGATGGTAGGCGTTGACCCCAAGTCGAGCAGTCCGGACACCGTCCGGGCGTTGTTACGGGTAGGGGGTGTCTGCGATTCTTCTCGCGCAAGTGAACGTCTGGATGGACGCGGTCTTCTTGGCACTATGGATCGGCGTCCTTTTGTTTGTGGTGTTTCATTTCTCTTTGAGCGTGCCCAAGGGGAGATATCGCAAGAAGTTCATCGAGGGCAAGTGGCCCGAGCACGATCACACCCCGGTGGCACTGCCGAAGCTCATGCACTGGATCCATCTGGTGTCCATGGTGCTCCTCGGCTTCACCGGGCTCATGATCAGGTTCCCCGCCTTCGATGGCTGGCGGACCCCCATGCGCTACATACATTATGTGGCGATGACGATCGTGCTTCTCAACCTCTTCTGGCGGCTGTGGTACGCGTTCCTCTCCAAGGACCGCGACTACAAGAAGTTCGCCGTCACCAAGCGCGATATGCAGTCTGCACTTGGTGTGCTCGCGTACTATGGCTACTTCTCGAACAACAAGCCGCACGTGGCCGAGTACAACGTGATGCAGAAGATGTCCTACCTGCTGTTCCTTGCGATGATGCTCGCGCAGGGGTTCACCGGGCTCGCGCTGCTTACGCAACCGTTCATCTTCGGGCTCAGTCCACGCGAGGTCCTGCTGGGCTGGTGGCTTGCGCCGCTGCTCGGTGATGTGGCCATCGCCGGCGCATGGGTGCGGGTCGTCCACTACGCGCTCACGTGGCTCTTCATCCTCATGACGACGATCCACATCTACCTCGCGGTTGCCGAGGACCTGCCGATCAGCCTCGACTTCTTCGGCTTCAAGAAGTATCCGGAGGACAAGCTCGTCAAGGGCGGTCACGGTCACGAGGAGCCACACGCTCCGGCGGTGGCTGCAGCCGCGGAAGCGGACTAGGAGACGTGATGCACCCTCGCGTGCCGCGCCTGGCCGTTGCGGTCCTCTTCGTGATTGCGTGTGGTCTGAGTTCGGTTGCGTACGCCGAAGAGGCGTCGCCGTCGACCGGTACTTCGGCCACCGCGCCCTACGAACTCGACTTCACGCTGCCGAGCGAATCGCGGTCGGGGTGCATGGTCTGTCACGGCGACCCGGCGCTCATCCGTGTGCGCGAGGGCGCTGCCGTCAGCTTCTACGTGAACGAGGAGGCGATGGGGGCATCCACGCACGGCGATCAGCAGTGTGTGGGCTGCCACATCGACTTCACCTTCACGGCGCCGCACAGTGCGACCGACTGGCCCACAACAGCCAAGACCGCCTGCCGCAACTGCCACGACGAGCAGTCGCGTTTGTTCAGCACCGGAGTGCACCGGCCAACGGTCGACTCGGAGGCACAGGCTTCCGAGGAGACGAGTGTCGGTCCGCGTCCGCTCTGCGGTGACTGCCACGGCGGTCACGACATCATGGCGCTCACCGAGGCTGGTGGCGAGGACTTCAAGAAAGGCACCGCCGCGATACACGACCAGGGCTTCGAGGTCTGCGGCCGGTGCCACGAGGACTACTGGGACAGCTACCACGACTACTACCACGGTGCCGCCTACAAGCTCGGCGCCGAAGACGCGCCGGCGTGCTGGGACTGCCACGGCTGGCACGACATCCAGCCGTCCGACAACCGCGACTCGCTCGTGAACGAGGCGCACCTGATCGAGACCTGCGGCCAGGACGGCTGCCACTCCAATGTGGACGAGAAGTACGTGGAGTACGCGGAGTTCATCCACACGCGGGAGCAGGTCAAGGAAGACAATCCGATCCACTCGCTGTTCAGGGCGATCACCGATGCGCTTGGACGTCTCTTCGGCGGAGGCGATGACAGCTAGGCGCACGCGTGCATCCAACGAGAGAAGGCAGGGTCTGGGGGTATGGGCAAGCGATTCAGAACACTCACCGGCATGAGTGCCAAGAAGATCGTGATCGTCGCCGCTATCGTGGCGGTGATGGTGGCCGCGCCGCTTCTGGCGCGCGCCGTGACGATCGAGATCACGGGAGACGTGTATGCGTCCAAGTGCACTCCGTGCCACGCGAACTACTCGCAAACTGACAAGCACCCCAACTACATCTTCACCCACGGCAACCACATCACGTATGAGTGCAGAACGTGCCACCCGGAGTTCCCGCATCGCCCGGAGGGCACCGATCTGCCGGTGATGAAGGACTGCTTCAACTGCCACGGCCTGAACCACGGTCCGCAGAGCGTGATTGCCACCGGCACCTGTACCGACTGCCATGGCGACAAGTTCGAGGAGCTGCGCCCGGCATCGCATGTGGCCAACTGGGCGGATAAGCCGCATGTGGCTCCCGCGAACGAGAACCTGATCTCCGAGTGCTCGATGTGCCACACGCAGCAGCAGTGCGACACGTGCCACTCCGAGGAGGATGTCTGGTGGACGCCGGTGGAGCCGATGGTGTACAACGCCGGCTCTGGTTGCCTGGCGTGCCACGGCAATCCCAACCTGGTCAAGTCCTCGGCGCTCGGCGTGCAGTCCTTCCAGGTCACCGGCCTCGACGAATCTGCGCACCGTGACCTGGCGTGCATCGAATGCCACGTGGACTTCGCGTATGTCGAAGTCGTCGGCGAGACCAAGATCTGGTCGGTGAACGCAGGTCTGTCATGTGGGAAGGCCGGCTGCCACGACACCGATGACACCGCTACCAAAGACAGCAACGAGGACCAGGCGACCGCCTATGAGGCCTCGATCCACGGCATGAAGATCGCCGACGGAGATCTCACCTCGGCCACGTGCGGCTCGTGCCACGGCGGCCACGATATCCGACGTCTCGACACGCAGTCGGCGGTTGATGAGCTCAAGCTTGCTGGTGAGGAGATGTGCGCGGACTGCCACGAGGACCGCTGGGACAACTACGGCGACTCGTACCACGGCGCCGCGTACAAGGCCGGTTCGCTGGATGCACCCGCATGCTGGGGTTGCCACCCGGCGCACTCCGCGCAGCCGTCGAGCAATCCCGAGTCGAGCACGAACGAGACCAAGCTCGCCGCCACCTGCGCGGGTTGTCACGACCAGCACGGCGATGCCTCTGAGGACTTCATCACCCAGTCGGCCGAGATGATCCACGGTCAGTCCGACGTGCGCAAAGAGAATCCGATCCTCAAGTTCCTGTCGATCGGGGATGGAGGCTCGTAACAGCCTAGATGCGAAGAGCGAACCGAGCACGCCTTTGGATAGCCATGACGGCAGCACTCGCGGCTGCCGTCATGGTCGTGCTTGCGTACCCGCATATGGTCGCCATCGGTGCCCCCGAAAGCGTCACGGTGGGTGCGTCCGCCACCGGTGACGTGTGCGCGCCGTGCCATCCGCAGGCGGGCGCATCCCGCAATCCCGCTGTGCTGTTCGATCACGCGTCACACCTGCTCACGCAGTGCACCGCATGCCACACCACGCCCGCGCACGCCGACGGCGCTTCGGCCACTCCGCCGATGACGTCCTGCTTCAGTTGTCACGGCCTGTTCCACGGCAGCATGGGTGCCATCGCCTCCGGCGAGTGCTCGGACTGCCACCCCGCTGACTTCACGCTGCGACCGGCCTCGCACGGCGAGGACTGGAAGGTGGAGCCACACGCGCTTGCCTCGGCGCAAGGCGTGAACGAGTGTCTGATGTGCCACAACGCGCCCGAAGACTGCGACGTCTGCCATCAGACCGAGGCGCCCGAGATCGGGCCGATGCCCGCCATCTACCTGAGCACCACGCCCGTGATCGTCGAGGGTCCCACGTTCACGGTGGAGCCCGAGACGCCGGTGAACATCTCGCAGTGCGCCTACTGTCACCCCGACCTCGACGACTTCGCGGTTCCGGGGCTCGTATTCGGACACAACGCGCACCTCGAGCGCGCGTACCGGTGCGAAACATGCCACCCGGTGTTCCCACACGGGACGTCCGGCACGCTTCGTCCCGAGATGCGCAAGTGCACGCGGTGTCACGGGCTCACGCACAGCGATCATGGCGAAGTGGCGTCCGCCGAGTGCCTGAAGTGCCACACGGCCGAGTTCGAGTTGGTACCCCCGGATCATACCGTCGCGTTCCTGTCCGGAGAGCATAATACGGTCGCGAACGACGACCCGGCATACTGTTCGCAGTGTCACGCTCCAGAGTCGTGCGTTGCATGTCACAACGGCGGGGTCGTGCTTGCCGACAACCGTGTCAGCGAACAAGTCATCCCAGAGAACCATGTCGGTCCCGAGTGGAGTGCGGAGCACGGGAGGCTCTACCTCGAACAGAAGGGCATGTGCGTGGTCTGCCACACGTCCGAGTTCTGCCAGCAGTGCCACCAAACGACGATGCCGCACCCTGTCACGTGGCTGAACGATCACGCCGCTGGCGACGGCAACCTCGCCGAGGACTGCGTGGTGTGCCATGCGGACCGTGAGGCGTGTCAGGACTGTCATCACGACAGCGTGCGTTCGACGGCACTCGTGCTGGAGAACTGCGTAGACTGTCACGAGGAGATGGCAACGGTGCCGCCCACCGACATCGAGGTGGCCGGTCTCGCCGAGCACGCGGTGCATTTCCAGGTCGCCCTGCCCGAGAAGAAGGGCGAGCCCTACTACTGCGATGACTGCCATATCGGGTTCGGGCGGGCGGGCATCCACGTGCTCACTCCCGCCACCGGGCCGCACGACATGCGCGTCTGTTATGAGTGTCACGGCGCGCTCGACTACCAGAGCACCCTGATCGCGCCATACCGCGGAGCCGAACTGTGTCTCCGTTGCCACACGGACCTGATCTGACGGAGTCTCACCGGATACCTGGAGGCCAAGCTTGGCAGCATCACTTTCACCTCGCGACCAGTGGTTGACCTGGGCTCTCCGCATCGTCGGCGTGCTCGTCATCGGCGCGTTCGCCTTCCTCGCCTACACGGTGTTCCAGGGTCAGCGTCAGGCCGACCAGAGCTCGATCGCCACCCGTGCGGTTGATAGTCTCGAGCAGGCAGTCAGGGACGACCCGGAGAGCGCCGAGACGCGCATACTCCTCGGCGACGCGTACCGCGACACCGGACGGCCGGCTGACGCGATCGAGCAGTACGACAAGGCGCTCGAACTGTCAGTCGATCACCCGCTCGCCCTGACCGGTCTCGCTCTCACGGCGATGCAGCAGGAGGAGTGGCGCACTGCCGAGGGGTACTGGCAGAACGCCATCGAGGTGATGTCCAAGAACGAGTATGCGTCCCAAGACGAGCGTCTTGAGAAGGCCTACTACTACTACGGCACGGTGCTCATCAAGCTGGCAGAGTACGAGGACGCCGTGGCGTATCTCAAAGAGGCGCTCCGCATGAATCGCTCCGACGCCGACACGCACTACGCACTCGCGGTGGCGTACCGGGAGCTCGATTCGGTGAGCAAGCAGCGCGAGTCGCTCGAAACCGCACTGCTGTTCGTGCCCACCATGCCCGAGGCCAACTACGACTTGGGGTTGCTCTACCTGGCGGACGGCGACGAGGCGACCGCGGCTGAGCTGTTCCGGCGCTCGGCCGACAACGCGCCGGGACGCGAGGAGCCGATCGACGAGCTCATGGCGCTCGGCCCGTTCGAGGACCGTATGAAAAAGGCCGAGTCGCTCGCTGATTCCGATCCGGGTGCCGCGCTGCACCAGGCACGGATCGCAGCAGCGCTCGATCCGACAAGCATCGACGCCGCGCGACAGGTAGCGCGCTTGCTGAAGACCATCGGGCTCAGCCCGGATGATGAGAAGGCGGCATGGGAGCGCGTGCTCGATCTCGTGCCCGAAGACCAAGAGGCAGTCGAGGCTCTTGCGGCCCTCGGCAGCGATTCGTGACGCTTGAAGGAGCGTGACTTGTGACCGAACGTCCGACCAAGCCGATCTCCGAATTCGCTGCAGATAGGCGGAAGAGCAGCAAGATGCGCAGGATCCTGCTTCTGCTCGCACTCTCGGTGTTTCTCATGCTGCTGCTGTGGACCGCGATGTACTACGCGGCGAACCGGCAGCTGCCGTTCCCGCAAGTGGAGGCGCTCACAGGCGAGGAGACGGCTGCACCGGAGTTCCTGTACGCCATCTCGGGGCCTGAGGGCGCGGATTCGCTCCTGCAGCCTCTCGGCGTGGCGGTGAACGAGGACGACCGTCTGTTCGTCATCGACGTGGGAGCCCGCGTAGTGCGGGCCTACACGACCGAGGGCGACTACCTGTTCTCGTTCAGCGCGATCGTCAGCGACAAGGGTACCGAGCTCAGGCTTCCGCAGCGGCTCGCGATCGGGCCGGACGGCAACGTATGGGTGACCGACCGCCACCTCAAGGCCGTCTTCGTCTTCAGTCCCGAGGACGGCTCGTTCGTGAGGGAGTTCATCCCAAAGGGCGACATCGTGGATACGTGGGGCCCGATGGCGCTCGCGTTCGATGCCGACGGCAACCTCTGGGTGGCGGACGTGGGTGTGAGCCAGAACCACCAGATCGTCGCGTTCGATGCCGAGGGCACCGAGGTCGCGCGCTGGGGCACGACGGTGCAGACCACCATGATGACCGAGTCGCCGGGCGGCTTCTACTACCCCAACGGGATCGCGTTCTCCGACGAGGGCGAAGTGTTCGTCTCGGACATGAGCAACCATCGTGTCCAGGTCTTCAGTCCCGAAGGTGAGTTCAAGCGCTTCGTGTATACGTCCGGCTCGCCGCTGGGCCTTGTCGTCGATCGCGAGCAGCGTCTGTGTGTCGTGGATCCGTTCGCGCATGCCATCGACATCTACGATCTTGATGGCGAACGGCTCACGGGCTTCGGCGGACCCGGCATGGAACTCGGGCGGTTCCGCTTCCCGAGCGACATCGCGCTCGACGAGACCGGCCGCTTGTTCGTGAGCGATCGCGAGAACGCCCAGGTGCAGGTCTGGGGCTGGCCTACCGGGATCATTCCGCCGATCGTGTTGCCGGAGGAGCCGGTCGAGTGGGGTATTTGCCTGTCGCCGCTTCTGCTGCTGCTGATCCCGCTGTTCCGGCGGCGCACCTCGTTCGTCACGACCGAGGACTTCCTCATGAACGCGATCGAGACGGGCATCGTTCCGCAGATGAATGACCGCCACCTGAAGTGGGTGGTCACCGAGCCGGTCTACGAGAAGTACCTCGACCGTTCGGTCGGCGACATCCGGTTCGAGGAGCTGCTGGACGGTCAGCCGTACTCTCGCACTGATGTCCAGGACTTCATCGAGAAGTCCGGGGCGGACGAGCAGACGGCGATCTACCTGACCATGGCCGAGCGTGTCGGCCGGCTTGCCACCGAGGACTCGGTGCTTGCAGAGGCCGCGCGCGCTTTGGGTATCGCCGTGGTCGATGGCGAGCGTTTCGTCCGGGAGTTTGCCGTACGGCGACGTTCTCGTGCCGCTCGTCGAGAGTGATGCTTTCTTGGGATTGACACCCTGCGGGTGGTTGCGTACGCTCAAGCGGCTCAACTTGTAACCATTGTTACAATAAGTGGAAGTGCTGGCGATGACGTACAGGCAGGAATAGCAAAAACATAGTCTCCGAGCTTGCTGGCCTACAGCGCGAAATCGCGCCAGGGCTGCCAGGCCGATAGGGTGTCGAAGGAAACGACGACGCCTCCCGGATTGGAAAGGAGACCTGCATCAGGCCCCCCGGCAGGGGCTTTGTGTGCGGTTGACTTTCCGGGTAAGGGAGGCAGTCCGATATGGCTGAGAACCGATCATGAGGTGCATCTGTGCGATGCCCATGATCGGTTTCTTTGTTTCCGGATTCGGCTGCAACGCGTGAGAAAGGAGGCGGTGCTAGCAGTGCTCGCGTTGTGTGGTCCCCGCAAGAGGACCTGAGTGGTTCTTTGCGGACCCGCTGAATGGAAGGGAAGAGAATGGCTACTAAGGACAAGAATCAGGGAGGGAAGTTCGAGCTCTCGCGCCGGGATTTTGTGAAGGCCGGCGCGGCAGCGGCTGCCGTGGGCGCCGTGGGCCTCGACTTCGTCGCGCGCCCCTCACGGGCTGACGCGGCGGCAGTTTCGGCAACGTATCACACCACGTGCCCGTACTGTTCCGCGAGCTGCGGTCAGCTCGTAGATGTCGATTCGAGCGGCAATGTCCTCGACATCTACGGCGATCACATGGCTCCGTGGAACGACGGCGGTCTCTGCGCTAAGGGAGCTGGGGCGTATCAGCTCGTCAACAATGAACGTCGCCTCGGCGTGCCTGAGGCAACCAACGTCGACGGCGACGACTGGTACAACGATACGGCGCGGCCCACGGCGACGGACATCGCGTGGAAGCGCACCGGCGACGGTGCCTGGTCGGCGATCGGCCTTGATCAGGCGATGGACGAAGCCGCAGCTGCGATGGTGGCTGCCCGCGGTCCGGTCGTAGGCGCCGATACGCTCTACTCGCTGTTCACGGCTGGTGACACGATCGGCACCGTGACGTACACAGGATTCTCCGGTCTTGCCACCATGAAGTTGCCGGACGGCAGCTACACGGTCACCACGAACGGCAACAAGGTCGATCAGGCGACGCTCCTTGGTCTTCTCGCCGGTCTTCCGGGAACAGCGCCTGCTCTTGCGGCCGCGTTCGACGGCCTCGTGTTCAGCGCCACGGATCCTGTGGAGCGGTCCAGCTACACGTTCCTCGGTGTCTCGGACCTGGGCGCCAAGGCCCTCGCCGCCAATGTCTTCGCCAACACAGGTGACTTCGTCTATGACGGTGGCACGTACTACGCCTACCTCGTCGACGCGGGAACCGGCAACATGCACGTCGCGACCTCGCCAGACATGCTGGTGTGGACGTACGTTGGCGATCTCGGCAAGCCCGCCGGCGTGAGTGGCATGACCTCTCCGACGGTGCTCAAGAACGGTGCTGCACTCCGTGTCTGGTACGTCGACGTAGTCGCCCAGAAGCTGCAGTACGCGACCTACGATGGCACTGTGTGGTCTGCGGCCGCGAACGTTACGGTCGGCGGTACTGAGCCGGTCTGGTTCGTTGGTCACCCGCTTATCGCTAAGAGCGGTACTACGCTCACGCTGCACTACGTGCTTGGCGGCGGCGGCATCAAGAAGGCCACGGCCCCGGACACCACGCCTGCGATCTTCGCTGCGGCGAGCAACGTTTACGACAACGCCGCGAACTCCGAGGGCAACGTGAGCGCTGGCTTGAAGGGCATCGCGTTCTCGACGTATGCGCAGCCGGATCCAACTGACACCGGCTGGGCGTTCAGCGACATCAAGTCACTCATGTTCAGCAACAAGTACAACAGCCAGTCGATCGCGTTCTTCGGCTCGTCGCACATCAACAACGAGCCCAACTACCTGTACCGCCGCCTGATCGCTCAGTTCGGAACCACGAACGTCGAGCATCAGGCCCGTATATGACACTCGTCCACGGTGGCCGGTCTGGCCGCCGCATTCGGACGAGGCTCGATGACCAACAACTGGACCGACATCGGCAACGCGTCGATGGTCCTGGTCTGGGGCGCCAACCCGTCGGAGAACCACCCGGCGAGCATGGCACACGTCAACCGCGCGCGTGACAACGGCGCGACACTCGTCGTCGTCGATCCCCGCAAGACCCGCACCGCTGTTCAGGCGGACCGGTTCATCCGGCAGCGTCCGGGTACCGACATCGCTCTCATGAACGGTGTCGTCCGCGGGATCATCGAGGAGATGGAAGGCCGCGACGTTGCCGACCCGCAGCGCGTCCAGTTCTTCGCGTTCCTGAACCAGACGGGGGACGGGACGTTCTTCACGGACGGCACTGCGACGACCGCTAGCACGAGTGGCACGCCGGTGCCGGGGAACTCGAAGTACACGGATGCTCGCTTCCTCGTACTGCCCGACGGTTCCGACTACGTCCGCGACAAGGTCCTCGCGTCCACCGGTCTTCCCACGGCTGCCGGTCCCGACAGCACGACCATTTCGAACTTCCCGCAGAAGGCCACATCGGTGGTCGCGGACACGAACACGGTCTACAACCGCCTCAAGGCGCACGTTGCGCCGTACACGCCGACCGTCGTCGCCGACATCTGCGGTGTGACCGAGGACGACATCACGTTCCTCGTGAACGCGCTGATCGACAACAGCCGCTGCAGCACCATCGGTGGTGCGCTGGGTCGGCAGAATCCCCGGGAAGTCGGCTACAAGTGCACCACGATCCTGTACGCGATGGGCATCACGCAGCACACCTGCGGTTCCCAGAACGTGAAGGGCTTCGCGGTCTTCCAGAGCCTCATGGGCAACATGGGTCGTGCGGGTGGCGGCATCAACGCGCTGCGCGGTATCCACAACGTCCAGGGTTCCACGGACATGGGCCTGCTCCAGCACCTGATCCCGTTCTACTCGGGCAACCCGAGCACGATGACCTCTGCGGATTCGCAGGCGTTCGGCAAGTACATGGACAGCCTGTGGGGCACACCGCTTTCAGGCAGCGCGGCCAAGACGCTGATGAACGGGTCATACGACGACGCGTACAACACCTCGACGATGGCTCTGCAGCAGCGCGGCTTCTACAACATGACCCGCAACTTCTTCGCCGATTACTACCAGGGCGCGACTGCCGTCCACGAGGGCTGGGTACCCGCCAGCACCGGCGTGCCGTTGCCTGCGCATCGTGCCAACATGGACTCGCTGTGGGACCTCTGGCCCAAGGTCAACGGCCAGAATCACATCACCATGTTCCGGAATGCAGGTCGCGCAGACGGTGATTCGGCGCGCATCAAGGCAATGCTGATCTGGGGTCAGAACCCGGCCGTGACCGAGCCGAACCAGGAAGCGATCCGCAAGGGATTCTACAACCTGGACACGCTCGTCGTGGTCGACATGTTCAACACGGAGACCGCAGCTGTCAGCCGTCGCCCCGGTGGAGTGACCTACCTCATACCGGCCTGCGCGCATGTTGAGGAAGCCGGCTCGGTCAGCAACTCCGGCCGCGTGCTCCAGTGGCGCGAGCGGGCCGCCCTGCCCAAGGGCAAGAGCAAGTCGGACATCGAACTCATGCTGAGGTTCGCTAAGTCGCTTGACGACCATGACGCGTTCTCACACATCGTCGCCGTCTGGAATGCCAAGGGATGGACCGCAGCAACGAAGGCGTACGCCGATCTTTATGGCACGCGCTACGGTTGGACGCCGACGGCAGGTGTCGATGACTTTGAGGACCTCGAGGGTACCGCCGAGATCTGGCATGGCCCGACGGTCGCCGCCGGTGGCGTCGATCCGGGTCCGTCCTCCACAACCGTGTACGGTTCGGAGTGGGTTGCTGAGCTGGTGTACCGCGAGCTGAACACGCCCTCATACGGCACCTCGTGGCTGTACACCGGCGCGTATAGCATCGACCTGACGACGAACAGGCACACCGCTGCAGTGGCTATTCCCACCGCCGTGCCGCCTGTGCCCGCCGGAACAGCGCAGGGCAACTGGCAGACCAAGAACCGGTCGAAGAGCCGCAACAACACCGACGGCAACGGTACTCTCGCCTACCCGGGTTGGGGTTACTCGTGGCTCGTCAACCGTCGGGTCCTCTACAACAACGGGGACGTTCCCGGCGACATTACGGACTTCTACATGGGTCCGGACTCGGCCGCGCGGCTGTTCGTGTCCACAAACGCCAGCACGCTCAACTACTCGCGCTGGTACCGTACGATCCACCGTATGGCGGACAAGCCGGATGCCGGCATCGGCACCGTGCACGTGCTCCCCGGCCGCTTCCCGGCCCACACGGAGCCGTACGAGACGCCGCGTGCCGACCTGGCCGCAACGTGGGGTCGCAACACCACCGGCAACACGCCGAACCTGGCGGGCGCCGCGGCGTTCGCGCAGTGGAACTGCGTGCCGTCGGACACCCAGGTGGCAGGGCGCGACGTGCCCGCAAGCGGATTCCCGTTCGTGCTCACCAGCATCCGCTGCGTCGAGCACTTCCAGGGTGGCCCGATCACCCGCAACAACCCGTGGAACGTCGAAGCCGAGCCCGAGCCGTGGGTCGAGATCAACTCGATCGACGCCCTGGCCATGGGCATCTCGGATGGCGACCAGGTCAATGTCATCACTGCTCGTGGTGACAGTATGGGCCTGACTGCGCATGACACGGCGTACCCGGAGATTGGCTGGGCCAAGGGCTTTGTGGCGCGCGTTGGCGCCGGCACGCAGGGCAACCAGCGTGTTGCACCTGGCGTCGTGGCCATTCCGTGGCACTGGGGTGACCAGGGTCTGTCCAAGGGCAGCCGTGCGAACGACCTGTGTATCGACTCAGGAGATGCGAACACCACCATCCCTGAATCGAAGGCCTGTCTCTGCAACATCGTGAAGATATAGGAAGGGGGTGGTGAACGATGACTGTTATGGCGATCCTCCAAGACGTGGACAAGTGCATGCGCTGCAACGGCTGTGTCATCAGCTGTAAGCGCACATGGCAGATGAAGGCGCTGAATCCGGGCATCCACAAGACTGCCCCTGACCAGCGCGTGATCATCAAGTCGCAGAAGCGCGTCGACATGGGTCCGTTCATGCGGTTCAGCTGCTGGCACTGCGAGAACCCGCCGTGCATCCAGCACTGCCCGTTCAAGGCGATTCAGAAGGACGCGGCATCAGGCGCGGTCTTCATCGACCCGACGCTCTGCAAGCCAAACCAGTTCAACGACGACGGCGTTCAGTGCATAGGCCAGTGCCAGATCGACTGCGGTCGCGGTGGCTACCCCAAGATCGGCAAGGGGAGCGACCAGGCGGCGTACGCTGATCTCACGAAGGCATGGAAGTGCACGATGTGTTACGGGCGTGCCGGCAATGTTGCGGCAGTCTCAGGTGCAGTTGCCAAGTATGGCAACCCCCTGCCGTCGAACTACAACAACCTGCCCAATAGGGCGGCCCTACCGGAGCCAGCGGCTCAGGTCGAGCTCGATCACGAGCCGAGCTGCGTCTATACCTGCCCGGCCAAGGCGATGAAGTTCGACACGCGTGAAAACGTGCTGGCGTACCTCGTGCCCGCCAATGGCTATGTTTCCGCGCAGGGCGACGGTAGCGTATTCTGGGCAAGCAAGAAGAATCTGGTCATCGCTCCAAAGGCTGACCCGTTCGTTGAGGACCATGTGACGCCGCTCGTTTCCAGCGTGCTCTCAAGCCCGTTCGCGAAGGCGGCACTCGTGCCGGTAGCCCTCGGTGCTGGTCTGCTCGCGCTTATCGCGCGCCGGCAGCAGTTGGCCGACGAGTCGATGGGGGAGGTGTGATGACGATGAGGAAGCGTGCATTGATCTTCGCAGCCCTCGCGACGATGGTCGTCGTGCTGATGGTGCCAGCTGCTGCAATGGCCTTTGATACTGTCCACGGCGGCTATGCGATGGACACCGACGCATGCGCCGGATGTCACCGCGCTCACACCGCATCGAGCCCCATCACGTGGACCGACGGCGGAGGCGACACGCGTAGCGCGCTGCTCATCTCCACCGCCGAGTCGGACGAGGAGTTCTGCTACACGTGTCACGGTTCGGCAGCTGTTGGCGCCGACACCAACGTCTACGACGGCGTGTTCCAGTCGCGTGACGGTGACCTCGGCAGTGACGAGGTGTTCAACGACGACCTTGAGCCGCTGAACGGCGGTGGCTTCGACCTCGCGATGTTCCCGACCCAGCACTACCCGGGCGGGTCCACGTGGGTCGCATGGGGCGCCGGCAACGATGGCCGCGATGGCATCATCACGATGGGTGGCGAGAAGGTCATCATTTCCTGCACGACCTGCCACGACACCCACGGTTCGTCCAACTATCGTCTGCTCAAGGACTTCGTCGCCGGCATCAATCCGGCAGATGGCACGCCTTTGAGCGTCGCTGTTGGTGGCTACGACCTCGCGGACAACCCCACTCCATACGTCATCTCCACGGAGCAGGGCTATCCGGCTGGCGGCTGGCCCAAGGGTCCCGCTCGCATGACGGCGTACACCACCTACTTCCCGGACTTCACCGATCCGCGCTACGCGAAGGCGCCGGTGAACACGGTCACGGGACAGCCTGATCCAACCAAGGGTATCAGTGGTTGGTGCGCGGCGTGCCACACGCAGATGAACACCGCGGGTGACATGGACTACGCGTTGTCCATGTCGAGTACCGGCCCCGGCACCTATCAGTCCGAGGTCTATGACGCCAACGATGGCTTCGGCCTCACGATGCGTCACCGCCACCCCACGAACGTCGCGCTGAGCACGTTCCAGGGTAGCAGCCCGCTCCTGTACGACAGCACCGACGGTGTACCGCTTGCGCACGATCATGCGGAGGGATTCGCCGACGGTTCGGTCGTGCTGGCTGAGACCAGTACCGACTGGGTGGACTGCCTGTCGTGCCACGTGGCACACGGTTCTGGCGCAACGATGAGTGGCTACGCCAGTGTGGCCGACTCCACGAATCCGCAGCCTGACACCGGCACCAAGACCGTGACGATTGATGGCACCACCGTTGTCACCGTGGGTGCGGTCCCGCCGGATTACGGCAACGCACTCCTGCGTCTCGACAACCGTGGCACCTGCCAGGCCTGTCACAACAAGTAAGAGGTGTTCGTGACGTCTGCTAGAGACGACACGCGCGAAGGGAAGGGCCGGGTTCGTCCCGGCCCTTCTCCTTCGGTTGATGAGGCGGCTGCCCCGACCGGGGAGAAGCGCCCGTTGTTGGCTGGCCGGGTACTTCGGCCGGCAGGCGCGCTCATGGTGCTACTCGCGGCACTTGCGGTGAGCGTCTTCGGCACGCAAGCCCATCAGTACTCGTCGCCCGCGGCGCTTGCGTTGGTGGCGTCGTTCGGATCGTTCCTCGGCATCGTGCTTGGCGTCGGGCTCCCGCGCGAGCGCGCCAGTGGCGTGCGCGAGTGGTTGCCGCAGGTGCTTGCGGGTGCGGGCGGGTTCGCGGTCGCGCCGTGGCTCGTGATGGCCAATCGGTACACCGATGCGCCGCCCGGCAGCGAGGTCGCCTTCTTCTCGGTGGTGACCTGGGGTGCCATGCTCGTGGTGGCAGTCTCGCTGGCATCCCCCGACCGCGTGCGTCGGATCGGCGGAGCACTGCTCGCCCTCGCCGGTTCCGCGGCCGTCCTCGCCAACTGGGAGCGGCCAAGTTCGTTCTCGCCGTTCGTGCGGTTCCCGCGGGAAGAGACGTGGATGCTCGTCGCCGGCGTGTTGTGGGTCGTCCTGATCCTCGCGCTTCTGAGCGCATCCAGACGCGGCACGCTCGGCCCTGCAGCGCTGCGCGCCGGACTCGGTGGCGTCGTCGGTGCCCTCGCGATCGCGCTACCCGCGCTGCTCTCCGGGGCCCTGACTGCCGACGACTTCACGCTCCCCGGCCTGTGGGCTTACGGCATCGCCGTCGGCTTCCTGACCACGGGCACGCTGCTCGTGCTCCGCTCGCGTTCGGCGATGTCCATCGCCGGCGCATACCTTCTCGTGCCGAGCGCGATGAGCCTCTTGCTCCTGCTCGAGCGCGTCTTCGGCTCCAGAGGCCCTAACCCGCTGCTCGTAGGTCCGATCCTCGCCGCCACGGTCGTGGTCGTGGCCGGCATCGTGCTGGGGCGTGAGGCTCCCGGCTACGCGACCGGCGTCCCGGAGCGGCGTCGTATCGGGGCCTGGGTCCCCGGCGCGCTCGCGGTCCTGGCACTCGGCGCGGCCATCGTGAGCTTTACGCTGCCCGGAACGACTGCGGCAGTGAGCGCGACGCGTGCCGACGGGACCAGGTTCGAGGCGTCGTTCGATCTGTACGGCCTTGAGGTGGCGGGCACGTGGATCGCACTGGGAGTCGCGTGCGGCGCGCTGGGGATCGTGCGGAAGCCGTCGGCACCGCGCCACGGCCTCTACCAGGCGCTCGCAAGCGTTGCCGCGGTCGCCGCATGGCCGTTCGTGGCGGACACGCCGCTGCGGACTCTGACATCGTTCATCCCATCGGATGTGCAGGTCGACTACGGCTCCGAGTTCGCGCGCATCGACTTTGCCGGCGGACCGTCGGTGCTCTCTATCGTTGCGCTCGGTGGCGCGCTGCTCGCTGTGGCGGTAACGTTGTCCCGGTACAGACCGACGTCCTTGCCTGATTCGGGGAACGCTTCCCGTGATGATCGAGAGGTGATCGCACCGTGAAGAAGACACTCACCACGCTGCTGACGCTTGCGCTCGTGCTGGCCCTCGCGGTGACCCTGGGCGGATGCAAGCGGAAGGTGACCATCACGACCGGGGAGATCGTCATCTGCACCGCAGGCGAGATCATCGAGGACAACACCGAGGAGATCGAAGTCCCCGAAGATGAGGTCGACCAGTACGGCGTGACCACGAAGGTCATCACGTGCGACACGCACGGTGCGATCGGAACGCTCTACGACGAGGCGCAGATGGCGATCGCCGCAGGCGACCTCACCACGGCACGCGAGCGGCTCGCTACGGTGCTCGCAACGGATCCCACCTACCGCAAGGCCAAGGAGCAGCTCGACGCGATAGACGCCGGGCAGACGCCCGCTGTCGACGCCGGGGACGATTCGACCGGTGAGACCACCACACCTGGCGACACCGGCACCGAGGAGCCGACCGGCCCCGTTGTGAGTCTCGTGAAATACGTGCCGGACGTGATCGATGGATACACCGCGCAGGGTATCCTCGCGGATGCCGCGTCGCTCAGCAGGATCTACATCCCCGGCAGCGGTGCCGCCGACCAACTGGTGATCGAGGTCGAGCAGCGGGTGAACGCGGATGCGGCCAATGCGCAGCAGGCAGTGATCGCGGGCGACTATCCGGAGGGCGCCACCTCCAAGACGATCGGCGGCAAGACGGTCGTGGCGGGCGCGCGGGGTCAGTTCGCCGCTGCGGTCTTCGTAGACGGATCGCTCACCATCATCGTCGAGCTGCACGCCACCGGCTCGTCCGGTGCCGATCTCATCGATGCGGCCTTCGCAGTCGTCGAAAGCATCGCGAAGTAGCCTTTGATGCGTGGGCTCTCCCGACTTGATCGGCCACGGCGCCTGACGCTCGTCGCGTCGGCGCTGACGGTCCTCGCTGGCGCGCTGCTCGTCGCGTTCGCCCCCGGGCCGCCGATTCCCGTGCCCACGGCGCCCACCACCCGCGACGACACGCCGACGCTCACGTACGTGCGGTCGCTCCCCGATACGGGCGATGCAGATCTCATTCGACCGGTCGGGCTCGCGGTGGGCGACGGGCAGCTGTACGTCTCGGATTCGGGTGCATCCGTCGTGCGTGTGTTCTCGACCGGCGGCAGGGACGTCGGCGAGATCGGGCGCGGTGTGCTGGCGGTTCCCGCCTACATCGCGTGCGACGTGGCGACGTCCACGGTCCTTGTCGCAGACCGCCAACTCGGCGCGGTGCTCCGGTTCTCCTCGGACGGCGAGCGGCTGGACGACCTCGTCCCGTCCGTCGAATCGACCGAGGCGTGGCAGCCGCTGGGGGTGGCGGTCGACAGCAAAGGCGCCGTTGCCGTGACCGACAGCTCGGGCCGCCATCGCATGCTCGTGATGGACCGCCAGGGCAGGGTCACCTTCGCCCTCGGCAGCTCGGAGGCCACAGACACGCCGGGCAACGTCGCAGTCTCCCTCGACTTCCCGAACAGCGTCGCGTTCTCAGATGATGAGATCTGGGTGAGCGACAGCAACAATCGGCGCGTGCTCGTCTTCGGCCGGGACGGTGCGTTCCGGCGCTTCATCCGGCTGAACGGCATCTCGCGCGGGCTCACCTTCCTCACCGGCGGCGAGGAGCCGCAGACGTACGTTGCGGTCGTGGACGCGCTCGCGAGCGCAATCGTGCTGCTCGATGCCGAAGGAGCCGAGGTGACGCGCTACGGCGAGCCGGGGACCTCGGCCGGAGAGCTCGCCTATCCGAACGATGTCGTGTACGACGAAAAGACCAGTCAGCTGTTCGTCGCCGACACCGCGAACGCCCGCGTGCAGGTGTGGGCGGTGGGGTGGCCCGCCGAAGAGGACGCGCTCGATCTGGATGAGATTCCTCTCCTTTTGTCGCCGATGCAGGCTTTCGGCGCGCTGCTTGCAGTGCTGGGTCTTGTCGGCTCAGCGGTGGCGCTGTGGCCGCGGCGAGAGGCATCGGAAGCTGCTATAGTCGAGGATGCGCTCTCGCAGCTAGACACGTGACCGGCATCACGGAAGATTGAGGTACCTGTGCTAGCGCAACTGAGACACCACATCGCTTTCGCGACCCTTTTGGCGCTTCTTGTAGCCGTGGTCCCGCTCGCTGCACCGGCCCTTTCGGCCGAGGCGGCTCCGCTCGCCGCTGACGCAGTCATCTCGGCGGGCGTCACCACCGGCGCCCTGCGCTCGGTCGCCTTCGTGAGCGCGACCACGGGCTTCGCAGCGGCCGACAACGGCGTCATCGTCAAGACGACCGACGGCGGCGAGTCCTGGACGCAGGTCCGCGCAGCTGATGCGTACACCTTCCGCGGAATCGACTTCTGGAGCGCGAGCACGGGCGTGGCGGTGGACCACTATGGCAAGGTCGCCTCCACGACTGACGGTGGCGATACGTGGACGAACGTTGACTTCAACCCCTATCCCACCATGGACGGCGGCCTCGTCAACCCCGCCACCAGGACGCACAATGACGTCGCCTGTCTCTGGGGCGGTATGACGGCCATGACCGCGGCAGGAGACGATGCGCCATTTGACGGCACGTGGACCGGCGGGACCTCCATGGGGACTTCGGGGAACCTGCGCTACTGGGGAAGCCCCCTCACCGAGACCAAGCCGCACCGCTATCTTATCGTCGATCAGTACTACGACGTCGGCCGAGGCGAGCTCCTGGATGTCGAGTACGTGGGAACGACGATCTGGGCCTCGGGCATCGACTACTGGACGCTCGACGGCGCCAATCCGTCGAAGTACCCGCTCTTCAAGTCCACCGACGGTGGCATCAACTACACGAAGGTGTCCTTCGGCACCACCGACCTGCGTTTCGAGGGCATCTCGTTCGGTAGCGCCACGGCGGGTATCACCGTGGGCCAGCTCGTGGGCGGCAACCGGAGGGCGTACTTCACAACTGACGGCGGCACCGCCTGGACGTCGGCGACCACACTGCCGGGGACGGCGGTGCTGAACGCCGTTGACATGAGTTCCGCCACCCAGGCCTGGGCCGTCAGCGGCGACGGCACCATCATCCGGACCACCGACGGCGGCGCCAACTGGACCGCGTGCACGATCACCGGTGGCAACCCGTACCCGCTGTACGACGTCGAGTTCATCCCAGGCACGACCACCGGTTGGGCGGTCGGTGCGTCGGGGACCGTGCTCCTCACGAGCGATGGGATCACCTGGCGTCAGCCGACCGGCCCGCCCAATACCGCTCCGGTGGCCACAGCCGATTCCTACACCACCGCCGAAGACACCGCGAAGGTCGTGGTCGCGCCCGGCGTGCTCGGCAACGACACTGATGCCGACGGCGACACGCTCACCGCGATCAAGGTCGCGAATCCGTCGAACGGGTCCGTGACGCTCAACAGCAACGGATCTTTCACCTACACC
>JAUSBK010000014.1 GCA_030652115.1 Coriobacteriia bacterium
AAGGAGGAAGGCGGCCGTCACACCCCGTTCTTCGACGGCTACCGTCCGCAGTTCTACTTCCGGACCACCGACGTCACGGGCATCGCACACCTGCCCGAGGGCACCGAGATGGTCATGCCCGGCGACAACGTCGAGGTCAAGGCCGAGCTCATCAACCCGATCGCGATGGAAGAGGGCCTGCGCTTCGCTATCCGCGAGGGCGGTCGCACCGTCGGCTCGGGTCGTGTTACGAAGATCATCAAGTAGCGAGAAGCGTCCGTACCACAACGGAGGTAAGCAAGTTGGCGAACCAGAAGATCCGCATCAGGCTCAAGGCCTACGATCACGAGATCGTGGACAAGTCCACGAAGATGATCGTGGAGACCGCGCAGAAGACCGGCGCAAAGGTGGCTGGACCGATTCCGCTCCCCACCGAGCGTAACCTCTACTGCGTGATCCGCTCGCCGCACGTGAACAAGGACAGCCGCGAGCATTTCGAGATGCGGACGCATAAGCGCCTCATCGACATCCTCGAGCCCACGCCCAAGACGGTCGACTCGCTCATGCGTCTCGACCTGCCGGCCGGCGTCGACATCGAGATCAAGCTGTAGGTACCCTCCGGCGGATCGTCGCCGGTTGAGAGAGGCGCGGTCCTCTGGGAGGCGTCGCACGAGGCGACGTACAAGGTCCCACAGACCGCACGGACGAAAGGCACTGACGATGGCACATTCGATTCTCGGAAGGAAACTGGGAATGACCCAGGTCTGGTCCGATGACGACCGGCTTATCCCGGTCACCGTCATCGAGGCCGGCCCCTGCGTGGTCTCCCTGATCCGCACTCCCGAGCGTGACGGCTACCAAGCCGTTCAGCTCGCGTTCGGCGACGTGAAAGAGTCACGGTCGAACAAGCCCATGATGGGTCACTTCGCCAAGGCACGCACCACCCCCAAGCGGTTCGTCGCGGAGGTTCCGCTGCCCGACGGCGAGCAGTTCAAGCTGGGCCAGACGATCACGGTCGACGGCTACGAGCCCGGCATGCAGGTGCACATCACCGGCACCAGCAAGGGTAAGGGTTTTCAGGGCGTCATGAAGCGTCACAACTTCAAGGGCGGTCCCGGCGGTCACGGCTCGCATGCACACCGCGAGCCCGGTTCGATCGGCCAGGCCTCCACGCCTTCGCGCGTCTTCAAGGGCACCCGGCTTCCCGGGCGCATGGGCGGGGACACCGTCACGATTCGCAATGTCGAGATCGTGCGCGTTGATGTCGAGCAGAACCTCCTGCTCGTCAAGGGTGCGGTTCCCGGTGGCAAGGACAGCCTTCTGACGATCCGCCTCGGCTAGACGCGGGCGTCGGGTGCGCAACTTAGGAGTAGATACGATGGCAACTGTCGAAGTGAAAGACAGCACGGGCAAGAAGGTGGGCTCAGCCGATCTCGCGGACGCCGTGTTCGCGATCGACCCGAACCCGTTTGCCGTGCATCAGGTGGTGCGGAGCCAGATGGCCGCACGCCGTCAGGGCACGCAGAGCACGAAGGGACGCAGCGACGTCTCAGGCGGTGGCGCGAAGCCGTGGCGTCAGAAGGGTACCGGTCGTGCTCGCCAGGGTTCGACCCGAGCAGGACAGTGGAAGGGCGGCGGCGTGATCTTCGGCCCCACCCCCCGCAGCTACGCGTTCAAGGTGCCGAACAAGGTCGTCAAGCTCGCGATGCGGAGTGTTCTCTCGGCCAAGCGCGCCGACGGGGAGCTCTACGTCATCGACACGTTCGGCCTGGACGAGCCTTCCACGAAGAAGGCTGCGGCCGTGCTCGCCGCTCTCGGCATCGACCGCAGGGTGACGGTGGTCGTGGATGATGAGGACATGAACGCATACCTGTCGCTGCGCAACGTGGAGCGAGTGCGCGTGATCACGGCCTCCGAAGCCAACACATACGACCTTGTCGACAACGTGTCCGTGCTGTTCACCAAGCCGGCACTCGAGTGGCTCGAGGGGGTGCTGAGCTGATGAATGCACATGACATCATCATCCGCCCCATCGTGTCGGAGAAGAGCTTCGACTTGATGGAGCAGGGTCGGTACACCTTTGAGGTGGCCAAGGACGCGAAGAAGGAGCAGATCGCCCAGGCGGTCTCCGAGATCTTCCACGTAACGGTCACGAGCGTGAACACGATGAACGTCTCTGGTAAACCGCGGCGACTTCGCTACAATAAGGGGCTGTCGCGCTCGTGGAAGAAGGCCATCGTCACCCTCAAGGATGGCGACGCGATCGATCTGTACGCCGGCAAGTGACCCCGCGTGCTCCCTCTCGTGAGGGAGTTCGCAGGCTGATGGAGCCACCCGGCACCGTGGTAGGAACGTCCGGCGTCGGGCCGTTCGGAGAAAGCGATCTCCGAGTCCCAAGCGGCCTGGCAATCGGAACGAAGGAGAAGCAATGGGACTGAAGAAGTACAAGCCGACTTCACCGGGTCGTCGTTTCCAGACGGTCTCCGACTTCGCGGAGATCACGTCGGCGACTCCCGAGAAGTCGCTGCTCGAGCCGCTACCCCAGAAGGGTGGCCGCAACAACAACGGGCGCATCACGGTCCGCCACCAGGGTGGCGGCCACAAGCGCCAGTACCGCAAGATCGACTTCAAGCGGAACAAGGACGGTATTCCCGCCAAGGTCGCGACGATCGAGTACGACCCGAACAGGTCGGCTCGCATCGCACTGCTTCACTATGCGGACGGCGAGAAGCGCTACATCCTCGCACCGGAGAAGCTCAGCGTGGGCGACACCGTCATGTCCGGCCGCGACGCCGACATCAAACCGGGCAACGCGCTTCCGATGGAGAACATCCCCACCGGTACCGTGGTCCACGCGATCGAGCTGCAGCCCGGCAAGGGTGCCGCGATCGCCCGCTCGGCTGGCACCTCCGCGCAGCTCATCGGCAAGGAGGGCTCGAAGGCGATCCTGCGCATGCCCTCCTCGGAGATGCGCATGGTTCCGCTCACCTGCAGGGCCACCGTCGGCGAGGTCGGCAACAGCGACCACGCCAACATCTCGGTGGGCAAGGCCGGCCGCAACCGCCATCTCGGCAAGCGTCCGACCGTTCGTGGTACCGCGATGAACCCGGTCGACCACCCGCACGGCGGTGGCGAGGGCAAGAACAAGACCGCAGGACGTCACCCGGTGACGCCGTGGGGTGTCCCCACCAAGGGCCACCGCACGCGTGCCAAGCATAAGGCGTCCGACGCCATGATCATCCGCCGCCGGAAGAAGTAGCGGGAGAGGAAGCGAGCAATGAGCAGAAGCCTCAAGAAGGGCCCCTACGTCGAGCCGCGTCTCCTGAAGCGTATCCAGGACATGAACGACGCTGGCGAGAAGAGGGTCATCAAGACGTGGTCACGCGCCTCGACGATCTTCCCGGAGATGGTCGGTCACACGGTTGCGGTGCACGACGGCCGGAAGCACGTGCCGGTGTACGTCACCGAGTCGATGGTGGGCCACAAGTTCGGCGAGTTCTCCCCGACGCGCACCTTCCGCGGCCACGCGGACGATCGCAAGAAGGGCAAGCGCTAGGCGCTGATCAGTCGCTGACACCGGTCTTCGGCGCGGGAGCGCCGGGCCGAAAGAGAACGGTCGGAGGTTTTGAGTAGATGGAAGCAAGAGCTACCGCGAAGTTCGTGAGAGTGACTCCGCGCAAGGCGCGCGAGGTCATCGACCTCGTCCGGGGCAAGTCCGTTCCGGATGCCGAGGCGATCCTCAAGTTCACCCCGCGTGCCGCGGCGGAGATCGTGGGCAAGGTCGTGCACAGTGCGGCCGCGAACGCCGAGAAGAACCTGCGGATCAAGCCGGAGACGCTTTACGTCTCGGAGGCGTACGTGAACGAAGGTCCGACCATCAAGCGGATCCGTCCGCGCGCAATGGGCCGGGCATTCCGCATCAACAAGCGCACGAGCCACATCACGGTGGTCGTGAAGCAGCGAGAGGAGGCATAAGGTATGGGCCAGAAAGTCCAGCCGATCGGGTTCCGCCTCGGCATCACCGAGGAATGGCGGAGCCGTTGGTTCCAGGACAAGGGTTACGCCCAGACGCTTGCGGAGGACCTCGGTCTGCGCAAGTACCTGCAGGCGAAGCTCCGCCGGGCCGCCATCTCGCGCATCGACATCGAGCGCAAGGGCGATAAGGTGTTCGTCGAGATCTGGACCGCGCGTCCGGGCATCGTCATCGGCAAGAAGGGCGCCGAGGTCGATGTGCTGCGCAAGGACCTTGAGAAGCTCGCCGGTCACCCCGTCGCGGTGAACATTGTCGAGATCAAGCGGCCGGAGCTCGACGCCACGCTTGTGGCGCAGAGTGTTGCCGAGCAGCTCGTGGCTCGCGTGTCGTTCCGTCGCGCGATGAAGAAGGCCGTCACGAGCGCGATGAAGAGCGGCGCGCTCGGCATTCGCATCCAGTGCTCGGGCCGCCTCGGTGGCGCCGAGATGGGTCGCCGCGAGTGGTACCGCGAGGGTCGCGTGCCGCTGCACACGCTGCGCGCCAAGATCGACTACGGCACGACCGACGCCGTGACCACGTTCGGCGTCGTCGGCGTGAAGGTGCACGTGTACCGTGGCGATAAGCTGCCCGGTTCCACGCTGACCGCCGCCGAAGAGGCCGCTCTCGTCGAGCGTCCCCGTCCCGAGCGCAGCGATCGCCCCCGTGGCAACCGCCGTGGCGCTCCTGGCGCCGGTGCTGGAAGGAGGGGCTAGATGCTGCTCCCCAAGCGCGTAAAGCACCGCAAGGTGATGCGCGGTTCCCGTAAGGGCATCGCCAAGGGCGGTACCGAGATCGCATTCGGCGATTTCGGTCTCAAGGCCCTCGAGCCGGCGTGGATCACCAACCGCCAGATCGAGGCGGCCCGTGTCGCGATGACCCGGCACATGAAGCGTGGCGGCAAGGTCTGGATCAACATCTTCCCGGACAAGCCCGTGACGCAGAAGCCGGCCGAGACCCGCATGGGCTCGGGCAAGGGTAACCCCGAGAAGTGGGTCGCGGTCGTCAAGCCCGGCCGAGTGATGTTCGAAGTCGCGGGTGTCAGCGAAGAGGTCGCCAAAGAGGCCATGCGCCTTGCGGCCCAGAAGCTGCCGATCAAGTGCAAGTTCGTCACCCGTGCTGACAGTGGCGGTGAAGCATAAATGAAGGCTACAGAGATCAAGGACCTCGCCGAAACCGAGATCGCCGAGAAGCTCAAGGAGCGCAGGACGGAGCTCTTCAACCTCCGTTTCCAGCTCGCAACCGGGCAGCTCGACAACCCGAATCGAATCAGCGTGGTCAAGAAGGACATCGCGCGCCTGCACACCGAGCTCCGAGCCCGCGAGATCGCGGCCGGCAAGCCCCAGGCGTAAGTGGGAGGACGGTAGATGAGCACCGATCGTAACAGCCGCAAGGAGCGTCAGGGCGTCGTGGTCTCGACCGCGGGCGAGAAGACCTGTGTCGTGAAGGTCGAAGCGCGCAAGCGTCACCCGCTCTACGGAAAGATGATCACCCGGTCGACGAAGTTCCATGCGCATGACGAGAACAACGAGTGTGGTGTGGGCGATGTCGTCCGCATCATGGAGACCCGCCCGGTGTCGAAGCTAAAGCACTGGCGACTGGTCGAGATCGTCGAGAAGGCAAAGTAGCGCAAGCACCGACCGTAGGCGGTGCTTGCGCCCGCAGGATCGAGCAGACTCGCGAACGCTCGCTGCTCATCCTGCGGCACGAGGTGGAGGAAGAGCATGATCCAGCAGGAGACACGGCTGAAGGTGGCCGACAACTCCGGGGCGCGTCAGGTGGCCTGCATCAAGGTCCTCGGCGGCTCACGGAGGCGCTATGCGTACGTCGGCGACACGATCGTCTGCGCCGTGAAGGAGGCCACCCCCAACGGGGCGGTCAAGAAGGGTGACGTCGTGAGGGCGGTCGTGGTGCGCTGCAAGAAGGAAGTGCGCCGCCCCGATGGCAGCTACATCAGGTTCGACGAGAACGCTGCCGTCATCATCGACGCACAAGGCAACCCCCGCGGCACCCGCATCTTCGGTCCGGTCGCACGTGAGTTGCGCGACCGCAAGTACATGAAGATCGTGTCGCTCGCACCCGAAGTGCTGTAGGAGGGACCGAAGAAGATGGCGAAGTCACTAACCATCCGCAAGGGCGATCGCGTGCACGTCATCGCCGGCAAGGACAAGGGCAAAGAGGGCAAGGTCCTCCGCTCAATGCCGGAGAAGGAGCGTGTGGTCGTCGAGAACGTCCATATGATCAAGAAGCACACGCGTCCCAGCCAGAAGAACCAGCAGGGCGGCATCATCGAGATGGAGGGCACGATCCACGTCTCGAACGTCATGCTCGTCTGCCCGAACTGCGGGCAGCCGACGCGGGTGTCCCGTCGTCGCGACGACGGTACCCGCATCCGCACCTGCAAGAAGTGCGGCAAGGACATCGACAAGTAGCACCGTCGCGACCGCATGATGCGGTCGCGCGAGAAGTCCCGCCGGGTCGGCAATCCGACGGGCGCGAGACCAACTGGAGGTAGTCAGTGGCACCACGATTCAAAGAAAGGTACCGCGCGGAGGTCGTGCCGGCGCTCATGGAGCGCTTCGGCTACGCCAACGTGCACGAAGTACCTAAGCTCGAGAAGATCGTCGTGAACATGGGTGTCGGCGGGGCGACCCAGGACCCCAAGCTGCTCGAATCCGCGATCGGCGATCTCACCATCGTCACGGGCCAGAAGCCGGCGATCACGCGGGCGAAGAAGTCGATCGCCAGCTTCAAGCTGCGCCAGGGCATGGCGATCGGCGCGAAGGTCACGATGCGTGGCGACCGCATGTGGGAGTTCTTCGACCGCCTGCTGTCGACCGCTCTCCCGCGCATCCGCGACTTCCGCGGCGTGAGCGCGAAGGCCTTCGATGGACGCGGCAACTACTCGCTCGGCGTGAACGAGCAGCTGATCTTCCCGGAGATCGACTACGACAAGGTCGACAAGATCCGGGGCATGGACATCACGTTCGTCACCACCGCGAAAACAGACGAGGAGTGCCGGGTGCTGCTCGAGCAGTTCGGCTTCCCGTTCAAGAAGTAGAGACGACCTAGGGAGCATCCCTGGCGGGACGCCCTTTCGAGGAGGTCAAAGAAGTGGCAAAGAAGTCGATGATCGCTAAGGCCAAGCGCACTCCGAAGTTCGGTGTCCGTGCGGTCAACCGCTGCAACCGCTGCGGTCGGCCCCGCGCGTACTACCGTCAGTTCGGGCTGTGCCGCGTGTGCGTGCGCGAGCTGGCCAGCCGCGGTGAGCTGCCGGGTGTCCGCAAGGCGAGCTGGTAAGCCGCATTGCGACCCGGGCAGACGGGTCCGTAAGGCGCGCCGGTCATGGGCCGGAGTGAACCAACGGACACGGTCAGACCCGAATCATAGGAGGTAGCAGAGAACATGAGCATGACCGATCCCATCGCAGATATGCTGACGCGGGTCCGGAACGCCAACAACGCGTTTCAGACGTCCACGTCGATGCCGTCATCGAACAAGCTCGTCGCCATCGCCAAGATCATGAAGAGCGAGGGCTACATCGAGGAGTTCGAGGTCGTTCCCGGCGAGCCGCAGGCCACGCTGACGATCGCCCTCAAGTACGGCCCGAAGAAGGCGCGCACCATCACCGGCATCCGTCGGATCTCCAAGCCCGGCCTTCGCGTGTACGCCAAGAAGGACGAGCTGCCCCGCGTCCTCGGCGGTCTCGGCATCGCCGTGATCTCCACCTCGCAGGGCGTCATGACCGAGAAGCAGGCCCGCGCCGCCGGTGTCGGCGGCGAGGTCATCGCCTACATCTGGTAATCGGACCGGAGAGAAAGGAGCAAGCCGTGTCTCGTATCGGCAAGCAGCCCATCCCGGTCCCGGCCGGAGTGGAAGTGAACATCGACGGATCGAGCGTCACGGTGAAGGGGCCCAAGGGCACTCTGTCACAGTCGTTCAATCCTGATATGGCGATCACGCTCGAGGAGGGTGCCGTTGTAGTGCGCCGCCCGAGCGACGCGCGTCAGCACCGCAGCCTCCACGGCCTTACCCGCACGCTGGTGTCAAACATGGTCGTCGGCGTGTCCGAAGGGTTTCGCAAGGATATGGAGATCGTCGGCGTCGGCTACCGCGCCGTGCTGAAGGACGCCGCCCTCGACCTCTCGCTCGGCCTGAGCCACCCTATGGTGGTCAAGGCTCCCGAGGGCATCACGTTCGAGGTTCCCGCGCCCAACCGCATCTCGGTCATCGGCATCGACAAGCAGCGTGTCGGGCAGACTGCGGCGGAGATCCGCGGGATCCGTCCGCCGGAGCCGTATAAGGGCAAGGGTATCCGGTACGCGGGCGAGCACGTCCGCCGCAAGGTCGGCAAGGCCGCCAAGTAACCAGCCACGTGACCGCGCCTGCCGGCGCGCGAGAAGGAGTTAGAGGACGATCATGGACAAGACGAAAGCGAAGGCAGCAGGTCTCGCCCGCCGCCAGCGCCGCGTCCGCGGAAAGGTAAGCGGAACCGCAGCGCGCCCGCGTCTGCGGGTGAGCCGCACCAACCTGCACATCTACGCCCAGCTCATCGATGATGTCGCGGGCAAGACGCTCGTGGCAGCATCGTCGGTCGACCCGGATCTGCGGTCGGCGCTGAAGTCGGGCGCCAACGCCGACGCCGCCAAGGCGGTGGGCGGCGCCCTGGGGCGCCGCGCCCTCGAGGCCGGCATCACCGAGGTCGTGTTCGACCGCGGTGGACGTCTCTACCACGGTCGTGTGGCCGCCCTCGCCGAGGGTGCCCGCGACGCCGGCCTGAAGTTCTAAGAGGAGGATCGAGTAATGGCGCATGACAGCAACGCTCCGGTCTCTGAGATCCAGGAGCGCGTCGTCTACATCAATCGCGTCGCCAAGGTCGTCAAGGGCGGTCGCCGTTTCTCCCTGACTGCACTCGTGGTCGTGGGCGACGGCAACGGTCGCGTCGGCGTCGGCATGGGTAAGGCAGCCGAAGTCCCCATCGCGATCAAGAAGGGCATCGAGGACGCGAAGAAGAACATGTTCACGTTCCCGCTCACCGGCACGACGATTCCGCATGCGGTGACCGGCCACTACGGCGCCGGCAACGTGCTGCTCAAGCCAGCCGCTCCCGGTACCGGCGTCATCGCCGGTGGGCCGGTGCGCGCGCTCATGGAGCTCGGCGGCGTCAAGGACGTGCTGAGCAAGTCGCTCGGCACCAGCAACGCCCTCAACATCGTGAAGGCGGCCGCCGAAGGCCTGCAGCAGCTGAAGAGCCCCGCCGAGGTCGCGCGTAGCCGCGGCAAGACCGTGGGCGAGATCTACGGCAAGAAGGGTTAGCGGACCATGGCAGAGAAGAAGCTCAGGATCACGCAGGTCAGAAGCGCGATTGGTCTCCCAAAGGATCAGAAGGCGACCGTCCGCGCGCTCGGCCTCAAGCGTATGAACGACACCGTGGAGCAGGCGGACACGCCGGTCATCCGCGGCATGGTGTTCAAGGTGAAGCACCTCGTCCGCGTGGACGAGGTTTAGCGGGACGGTCCCGCAGTGAAGTCAGCCGGCGGCGAGCGGCCGGCAACCCGGGACGTTGTCCCGGCCAGAAGCGACAAGGAGTCATGACATGCAGTTGAACGACCTCTTCCCGGCACCGGGTTCGCGCCAGAACCGCAAGCGCGTCGGTCGCGGCAACGGGAGCGGCCACGGTTCTACCGCGGGCCGCGGCGACAAGGGCCAGAACTCGCGTGCCGGCGGCGGCAAAGGCCCCGGATTCGAGGGTGGACAGAACCCGCTGCACATGCGGATGCCGAAGCTGGGTGGTTTCAAGAACCGCAACCGCGTGGAGTACGCGGTGGTGAACGTTAGCCGCCTTGAGGACCTCTACGCCGCGGGTGACACCGTCGACGTGGACAGCCTCTTCGACAAAGGCGTCATCAAGTCGAAGACCACTCCGGTCAAGGTGCTCGGCGATGGCGAACTCACCAAGAAGCTCACCGTCAAGATCGACAGGGTTTCCGGTCCGGCACGTGCCAAGATCGAAGCGGCTGGAGGGACGGTCGATCTCTCGTGATCGAGGCCATCAAGAACGCCTTCCGCATCCCGGACCTTCGTAAGAAGATCCTCTTCACACTCGCGATCATCGCGCTCTACCGCGTGGGTGCGCACGTTCCCGTGCCGGGTGTCGATCCGGTGGCAGTGAAGGAACTCGTCACTGGAGCCGGTAGCGCCCTCGGCCTCCTGAACCTGTTCGCCGGTGGTGCGCTCGAGAACTTCGCGCTGTTCGCGCTCGGCATCATGCCCTACATCACGGCGACGATCATCATGCAGCTGCTGCAGGCGGTCATCCCGACGATCGAGCGTTGGTCGAAGGAGGGCGAGGCCGGTCAGCGCAAGATCACGCAGACCGCCCGCTACATGACCCTCGGCATCGCGCTGATGGAGTCGCTGGGTCTGCTCACGGTGTTCCAGGCGGCGCCCCCGACCGGCCTTGGCGTGAACTTCGACCTGCTCACCGAGGTCGTCATCGTCATCTCGCTGATTGCGGGAACGGCGATGATCATGTGGATGGGCGAGCTCATCACCCAGCGCGGTATCGGCAACGGCATGTCGCTCATCATCTTCTCGAGCATCGTGTCCCGTTTTCCGCAGACGATCATCGCTTCATTCCGGGTGAACGCGTGGCTAATGCTCGCGATTCTCGCGATATCGCTGTTCGTGGTGGCCGCCGTCGTCTTCATGGAGGGCGGGCAGCGGCGCATCCCGGTGCAGTATGCCAAGCGCGTGGTGGGTCGTCGCGTCTACGGCGGCGTGGGTACGTACATCCCGCTCAAGGTGAATGGTGCGAACGTCATCCCGATCATCTTCGCGTCGTCGCTCTTGCTGTTCCCGTCCACGATCGCGAAGTTCTTCACGGACGTGGCCTGGCTGCAGCAGGTGTCTGATGCGCTTGCGCAGGGCTGGCTGCACATCCTCCTGTACGCGATACTGATCGTCTTCTTCGCGTACTTCTACACCGCCCTCGTCTTCAATCCGATCGACACCGCGGATAATCTGCGCAAGAACGGCGGGTTCATCCCGGGTGTGCGACCCGGTAATCCCACGGCGCAGTACATCGCGAACGTCCTCAACCGGATCACGCTGCCGGGTGCGCTGTTCCTGGCAGCCATCGCAGTCGGTCCGCAGATCATGTTCATGCAGACCAACGACGCGCTGGTGCAGGCCTTTGGCGGCACGTCGATCCTGATCATGGTGGGCGTGGCGCTTGAGACCATGCGACAGCTCGAGAGCCAGCTGCAAATGCGCCACTATGACGGGTTCTTCAAGTAGAAACGGGCGCGTACGCCCGAGGCTGTGATCGCAAGGGCCCCGGTCCCGGCATGATGCCGGTGCCGGGGCACTGGCGATGAGACGGGAGGGACAGCGATGAACGTCATGCTTCTGGGCGCCCCCGGCGCCGGCAAGGGCACGCAGGCCGCACGCATCGTCGAGGAGTTCGGGCTGGTCCATCTCTCCACGGGTGACATCCTGCGCAAGGCTGTCGCCGACCAGACGCCTCTCGGCCTCGAGGCCAAGCGGCACATGGACGAGGGCGGCCTGGTTCCTGATGACGTCGTCATCGGTCTCGTGCAGGAACGGATCACGCAGCCCGACGCGCTGGAACGCGGCGTTCTCTTCGACGGCTTCCCGCGTACGATCCCTCAGGCCGATGCGCTCGGTGCTGCGCTCGCCGAGAGCGGACTCAAGCTCGATGCGGTTGTGAGCGTCGAGGTCGACCCCGAGGCCATCGTCACCCGCATCACGTCGCGCCGCCAGTGCCGCGGCTGCGGCAAGATCTTCAACGTGGCGACGGATGGCGAACTCGCTGCATGCACCGAGTGCGGCGGCGAGGTCTACCAGCGCGACGATGACACCGAGGCGACCGTGCGCAAGCGTCTGGCTGCCTACGATGAGCAGACGAGCAAGCTGATCCCGTACTACGCCGAGCACGGCACGCTCTACACAGTCGACGGAAACCGCGTGCCTGCCGATGTGTACGCTGCCATCAGCGAGATCCTACGCGGTATCGGCTAGCCCGTCGTGATCGTCACCAAGTCCCCCGCGGAACTCGACGTCATGCGCGAAGCGGGCCGGATCACAGCCGCGGCGCTGCGGTCGGTCGCGAATGCGTTGCGTCCGGGCATTACGACCGCCGAACTCGACGAGCTTGCCGAGGCGACGATCCGTGATGCCGGCGCCAAGCCGGCATTCAAGGGCTACCATGGCTTTCCCGCCACGCTGTGCACCTCGGTCGACTCGCAGGTGGTTCACGGCATCCCGGGTTCTCGGGTTCTGCGCGAAGGCGAGATACTGTCGGTGGACTGCGGGGCGATCGTCGATGGCTACTACGGCGACTCGGCGATGACCTTCCCGGTTGGCGCGGTGAGCGAGCAGGCGCAGCGCCTCATGGACGTCACGAGGAGGTCGCTCGAGGCGGGAATCGCGCGTTGCGTACCCGGAATGCGCCTGCACGACGTGTCGGCAGCCGTACAGGAGGTGGCCGAGGGCGGTGGCTTCTCTGTGGTACGAGAATACGTCGGTCACGGCATCGGACGTGCGATGCACGAGGACCCGCAGGTGCCGAACTACGGGCAGGCAGGCACAGGCCCGACGCTCAAGGTGGGAATGGTCCTGGCGATAGAGCCGATGATAAATGCGGGCGCGGCGGAAGTGCGCTCGCTCGATGACGGCTGGACTGTGGTTACCTCGGACGGTAGCCTCTCGGCGCACTTCGAACACACCGTGGCGGTCACCGAGAGCGGGCCGAGGATACTGACGCTCGAGTAGTCTGGGCGTTCAGGACTGCATGGATGCTGGACGCGGGCATCCGTATTGGATATACTGCCGTTTTGCGACTTAACAGCTTTGAAGGGAATCGGCTACTTGGCCAAGCGCGAAGATGCTATCGAGATGGAAGGCACCGTTCTCGAGGCTCTACCCAATGCGATGTTTCGGGTTGAGCTCGACAATGGGCACAAAATGCTTGCTCACATCTCGGGGAAGATGCGGATGCACTACATCCGCATCCTGCCGGGCGACAAGGTGGTCGTCGAGCTCTCCCCGTACGACCTCAGCAGGGGTCGGATCACGTACCGCTTCAAGTAGTTCGTTTGCGGTGAGGGGTCATGGAGACACCCGGTGCCGTGTTAGTGCTGTCGTCACGAAAGAACACGCCTGCGGCTGGGCGACGAGATAGATCGGCTCTGAGAACTCAACGGAAAAGGGAACCTCAGCATGAAAGTCAGACCTTCCGTTAAGAAGATGTGCGAAAAGTGCAAGGTCATCCGCCGCCACGGCCGGGTGCTCGTGATCTGCGAGAACCCGCGCCACAAGCAGCGGCAGGGCTAGGAGGGAGCGGGCTTTGGCACGCATTTCGGGAGTCGACCTCCCGCGCGAGAAGCGCGTTGAGATCGGCCTCACCTACATATTTGGAGTCGGGCTTACCACCTCGCAGCAGATCCTGCGCGAGACGGGTATCAACCCCGACACCCGCGTCCGGAACCTCACCGAAGAAGAGGTCGTCCGTCTGCGCGAGTACATCGACCGGAACCTCAAGGTCGAAGGTGACCTCCGCCGTGAGGTCAGCCAGAACATCAAGCGACTGATGGAGATCGGCTGCTATCGCGGCCTTCGTCACCGCAGGGGCCTTCCGGTCCGCGGGCAGCGCACACACACCAACGCGCGTACCCGCAAGGGTCCCCGCCGCCAGATCGGCGCGAAGAAGAAGGGCAAGTAGCAGATGGCCGCCAAGAAGAAGACAGCCAAGACCCGGGTGCGCCGCAGCGAGCGAAAGAACATCGCTGTCGGTCAGGCGTACATCAAGAGCACGTTCAACAACACGATCATCAGCATCACGGACCCCTCGGGCAACGTGATCGCATGGAAGTCCGCCGGCCAGGTGGGCTTCAAGGGTTCGCGCAAGTCAACTCCGTTCGCGGCGCAGCTCGCCGCCGAGCAGTGCGCGAAGCTCGCCCAGGAGCACGGCGTCCGCAAGGTGACCGTGTTCGTGAAGGGTCCCGGCTCCGGCCGTGAGACCGCGATCCGCTCGCTCCAGGCCGCTGGCCTCGAGGTTGCGAGCATCCAGGATCGCACCCCTGTCCCGCACAACGGCTGCCGGCAGCGCAAGCGCCGCCGCGTGTAGTTTCCGGAAGGATCGACCTCTATGGCACGTTACACAGGGGCGGACTGCAGGCAGTGCCGCCGCGAAGGTGAGAAGCTCTTCCTGAAGGGCGATCGCTGCTATACCGACAAGTGTGGCATCGAGAAGCGCCCGTACCCGCCGGGCCAGGCCGGCAAGAAGCGTCCGCGTGACTCGGAGTATCGTCTGCAGCTCCGTGAGAAGCAGAAGGCCAAGCGCATCTACGGCGTTCTGGAGAAGCAGTTCCGAACGTACTACAAGCTGGCCAGCCGCCAGCCGGGCATCACCGGCGAGAACCTGCTGCGCCTGCTCGAGACGCGGCTGGACAATGCCGTATACCGCCTCGGCTTCGCATCGTCGCGTGACGAAGCGCGCCAGACGGTCCGCCACGGTCACTTCACCGTGGATGGTCGTAAGGTGGACATCCCGTCGTTCCGGGTGCGTCCGGGCGCCGTGATCGCCGTGGCCGAGAAGGCCAAGGACATGACCGCCATCAAGGCGGCCCTGATCTCGTCCTCGAAGATCGAGGTTCCGGGCTGGCTCGAGGTAGACGTGGAGAAGCTGCAGGGCCGCGTGCTCTCGCTGCCGACCCGCGAGCAGATCGAAGCTCCCATCCGCGAGCAGCTCATCGTCGAGCTGTACTCGAAGTAATCACGCCTTGCCAGCCAAGGAGGCTTAGAGCATGACCGAGTTTATGAGGCCGAAGGTTTCCGTCGACGAGATCGACGCGCGGACCGCCCGCTATGTCGTCGAGCCGCTCGAGCGTGGGTATGGATACACGCTTGGCAACTCGATGCGCCGGGTGCTGCTGTCGTCGCTCACTGGCGCGGCTGCGACATCGATCCGCATCGAGGGTGTTCAGCACGAGTTCTCGACGATCGAGGGCGTCCGCGAGGACGTCACCGACATCGTCTTGAATGTGAAGGGCCTGGTCTTCAGCGACACGGGCATTGGCGAGGGCGACGCAGTCGCCACGCTCGCCGTGAGCGGTCCGAAGACGGTCACCGGTGCGGACCTGAAGGTCCCTGCCGAGTTCACGCTGACGAATCCCGAGCACGTCATCGCAACGCTGCAGAAGGGTGCCAAGCTCGAGATGAGCATCCGTGTCGGCGTCGCCCGCGGCTACGTGTCGGCCGACCGCAACAAACGTCTCGACGATCCGATCGGCGTCATCACCGTCGACTCGATCTTCACCCCGGTGACGCGGTGCACCTACGTCGTGGAGAACACGCGTGTGGGCCAGCGCACCGACTACGACAAGCTCATCCTCGAGGTGGAGACCAACGGCGCCATCTCGCCGGCCGATGCGGTGGCCCGTGCCGCCCGCATCGTCAACGAGCACATGACGCTCTTCATCGAGCAGGCCGAGGGCGAACTGCCCGAGGGTGGCATCTTCGAGTCGATCCCCGACGAGAAGGACCGCGTGCTCGACACCCCGATCGAGGAGCTGGACCTCACCGTCCGCTCGTACAACTGCCTGAAGCGCCAGGGCGTCAACAGCATCGGCCAGCTCACCGAGTGCAGCGAGGCCGATCTGCTGAACATCCGGAACTTCGGCGCCAAGTCGATCGAAGAAGTCAAAGACAAGCTCCAGGCCATGGGCCTGGGTCTCGCAGGCTAGGAGAACCAGAGGTATGAGACACGCGAAGAAGGGGCGCAAGCTCGGCACCGACGCGAGCCACACCAAGGCGATGCTTCGGAGCCTGGCCGGCGCTCTGCTCGCCAACGAGCGGATCAAGACGACCGAGACGCGCGCCAAGGAGGTGCGGACCCTCGTGGACCGCATCATCACCTGGGGCAAGCGCGGCGACGTTCACTCCCGCCGCCTGGCGCTCGCCGAACTCGGCGATCAGGCGCTGGTGAAGAAGGTATTCGATGACATCGCGCCGCGGTACAAGGAGCGCGAGGGTGGCTACACGCGCATCCTCAAGCTTGGGCCGCGCAAGGGCGACGCCGCCCCGATGGTCATCATGGAGCTCGTAGACTAGTATCGGCCCGCGAGGGTCGTGAGACTGCCGAGGGCCTCGCAGAACGCGGGGCCCTCAGTCGTCTTGAGGAGGCTTGGGTGATCGAACTCCGCGACGTGCGCGTCATGTATCCGGGCGCGGCGCGTCCGGCACTCGACGGTGTCTCGCTCACCGTCGGCGCCGGTGAGTCCTTGGCGGTGCTCGGCCCAAACGGGTCCGGCAAGTCCACGCTCGTCCGATTGATGAATGCGCTGCTGTTGCCGTCGGCGGGCACGGTCACCGTCGACGGTATGGACACCACAGATGAGGCGACGGTGTGGGACGTTCGCTCGCGCGTTGGCTTCGTCCAACAGAACCCGGACAACCAGATCGTCGGCACGGTGGCCGAGGAGGATGTGGCCTTCGGGCCGGAGAACCTGGGCGTCCCGCCTGTCGAGCTCCGGCGACGCGTGGACGATGCACTCGCCGCGGTCGGGCTAACGGGTCTTGAGCGCCGTGAACCGCATCTGCTGTCCGAGGGTCAGAAGCAGCGGCTCGCGATCGCCGGGGCGCTTGCGATGGATCCGGCCTACCTCGTGCTCGACGAGCCGACGGCGATGCTCGATTCCGCGGGACGAGCCGACGTGCTCGCCGTGCTCGCTAACTTGAGGGAGCGCGGGGTGGGGATCGTCCACGTGACGCACCACCTGGAGGATGTCCTGTCGGCTGACCGTGCGATCGTTCTCGATGAAGGGCGCATCGCATTCACGGGGAGTCCGCTCGAGCTCGCCGAAGACCCAAGCGCTGCCGGGCGCCTCGGCGTGGACGTTCCGGCGGTTGTCGTGTTGGCCAGGGCACTGCGCGCAGGTGGCATCTCGCTCCCTGCTGACGCGCTCAGCGCCGAACGGATCGTGGATGCGCTATGGCCCTCGTAGCGCGGGATCTCGGATACACATACAGCGCCGGGGCAGACTATCGGGTGCGGGCACTCAGAGGAGTGAACCTCGAACTCGATCGCGGCGATGTGCTGGTGATCGCCGGCGCCACCGGCTCCGGCAAGTCCACGCTCCTTCGTCTTCTCGCAGGCCTTCTCGAGCCTGAGACGGGCGTCGTGGAGATCGACGGGGTGTCGCCCCGCTCGCGTAGCTCGCGCGGCCGGGTCGCGATCGTCTTCCAGAACCCGGAGTCGCAGTTCTTCGCCGAATCGCTGCTCGCAGACGTGATGTTCGGTCCCCGCAACCTGGGCGCGCCGGACCCGGAGGGCGCGGCCGCCGCGGCGCTCACGGCCGTTGGGCTCGACCCGGAAGCGTTCGGTCCGCGGTCGCCCTTCACCCTCTCGGGTGGCGAGGCGCGCCGGGCGGCCATCGCCGGAGCGCTCGCGATGGGCGCGCCATACCTGCTGCTTGACGAGCCCACCGCGGGACTCGACGCACGTGGCCGGCGCGACGTGCTCGCCGCCATCGAGGCCGAGCGGGCGAAGGCAGGCGTCGTGGTCGTCACGCACGACCCCGACGAGTTCCTGTCCTCGGCAACCCGCGTGCTCGCCCTGGAGGGCGGCGCACCCGTCTTCGACGGGACCGCGACGGAACTCATGGCCGATCCGTCCGACTTCGAAGCGGCGGGCCTGCGCCTGCCCGACGTGGTCCGGACGCAGGTCCTCGCGCGGGATCGCGGTGCACGCCTTGCGACCGTCGAGTTCGATGCCCCCGCGGCTGCACGGGTGCTGCTCGACGCCTGGAGGGCGGGCCGATGAGGGTTCCGGTCACTTTCGGCCAGTACGTACCGACCGAGTCGCCCATGCATGCGCTCGATGCCAAGACCAAGATGGGTCTTGTCGCTGCGTTCACCGGGGCGATGTTCCTGGTCGAAGGGTTCGCGGGGCTTGCGGCGCTGGCGGCATTCATCGTCCTGGCTCTATGGATCTCGCGCGTTCCGGCTCGTATCGCTTTCAGGGGCATCAAGGCTCTGACCTTGCTGCTCAGCTTCACGCTCATAGTCCACGCGGTGCGGTGGAATCCTGCGACGGTGGCTCTCGTGCGGCTCGGCCCGGTGGCGATTGACGGCCCGGGGCTGAGCGAGGGCCTCTTCTTCGTGCTGAGAATCATCCTGCTCGTGGTGGGGACGTCGCTGCTGACGCTCACCACGACGCCCGTACAGCTCACGGACGGACTCGAGCGGGTCATGCGGCCGCTCGAGGTTGTTCGCTTCCCTGCGGGCGAGGTGGCGATGATGCTTACCATCGCGCTTCGGTTCATCCCGACCACCGCGCAAGAGGCCGAGAAGATCCTCATCGCGCAGACGGCTCGAGGTGCGCGCTTCGACGAGGGCGGTCTCGTCAGGCGCGCGCGGGCGTTCGTACCCGTGATGGTGCCGCTCTTCGTCAACCTGTTCCGGCGCGCCGAGGACCTTGCGGTGGCCATGGAGTCGCGCTGCTATCGCGGCGGCGCGGGGCGCACCCGGCTCAACGCCTCGGCCATGACCGTCAGCGACTGGCTGGTGCTACTGTTGGCTTCGGCGGCGCTCGTCGCCGTCGGGATCGCGCTCTAGGGGGCTCCGTGGCGTCGACCATCGTACTCACCGTCTCCTATGACGGTCGCGGCTTTGCCGGGTTCGCCCGGCAGCCTGGCCTCGTCACGGTCCAGGGCCAGCTGGAGTCTGCGCTTGCGACCGCGCTTCGGCGTGACGTCGAGACGGTCGGGGCGGGCAGGACCGACGCCGGCGTCCATGCGCTGGAGCAAGTCGTCAGTCTCGAGTGGGACGAGCCGGATCTCGATCGCGCGGCGCTGCTGCGCTCGCTCAATGCGCTTGTCGGTGACGGTATCGTCGTGACAGGTGTCCGCGAGGCACCCGCTGGCTTCAGTGCACGGCACTCCGCAGTAGGGCGCGAGTATCGCTATCGCATCGTCCCGGGCCCCGTGCCGCCGCTGTTCCTTGCGCCGGTCTCATGGTGGGTCAAGGGAACGCTCGATCTCGGCGCCATGCGAGAGGCAGCTGACGCACTGATCGGCGAGCACGACTTCCGCTCGTTTTGCGTTGCGTCCTCCGCCGAGGGCATCCGGACCTTCCGCCGTCTCGACCTGATCGAGATCGGGCCGGAGATCGCGATGGGGGAGCACAGCATCGTGATCCGGGTCGCCGGCAACGCGTTCCTCCACTCGATGGTGCGCGTGATCGTGGGGAGTCTCGCCGAGGTCGGCCTCGGCAGACGGCCGGCATCATGGGTCGCCGACGCTCTTGCTGCGTGCGACCGGTCGGCGGCGGGTCCGACCGCGCCCGCGCAGGGGCTGACGCTGTGGCACGTCCACTACCCGGAGGAGTGCTGGCTGTAGGGGAGCCCCGGGACGGGTAGATACGCCCGGTGGCGTTTGTTGACACCCCACGGGTGCGCGGATAAACTGCAAGGGTTCGTTTCGAGAGCCCCGTGAACTCGACAAACGACCACGTCCAGCACCGTTTTGGAGGAACTCTTGAAGACCTATTACGCCAAGCCCGGCGAGGTGGAGCGCGAGTGGCTGCTCGTCGATGCCACGGATATCCCCCTCGGCCGACTGGCGAGCGAAGTGGCTTCCATCCTCAAAGGGAAGCGCAAGCCGCAGTACACCCCGAACGTCGACACCGGTGACTTCGTCATCGTCGTGAACGCGTCGAAGGTAAAGCTCACCGGCAACAAGCTCGCTACCAAGATGAAGTACCGCCACTCCGGCTTCCCGGGTGGCCTCAAGGAGGTTCCGATCTCCGAGATGCTCGCCAAGCGTCCCGAGCGCGTGATCGAGGGCGCCGTCAAGGGCATGCTCCCGAAGAACACGCTCGGGCGGGCTCAGGGCATGAAGCTCAAGGTGTACGGCGGCGCCGAGCACCCGCATCAGGCCCAGAACCCCCGTCAGATCACCCTGGAGGTCTAACGCATGGCTGAGAGCAAAGCAGTCTACTGGGGCACCGGCCGCCGCAAGACCTCGGTCGCGCGCGTTCGCCTCATGCCCGGTACCGGTCAGATGACCGTCAACGGTCGCGCGTTTGCCGACTATTTCGGCCGCGAGGTGCTCAAGGGCTACGTCGAGCAGCCGTTCAAGGTCACCGAGACCGTCGGCCACTTCGACGTCTTCGCCAACATCAAAGGCGGCGGCCTTTCGGGCCAGGCGGGCGCGATGCGCCACGCGATCGCCCGCGCCCTGCTCGAGGCGGGCGACGACTACCGCGGTGAGCTCAAGCGTGCCGGGCTCCTTCGCCGCGACCCGCGTATGGTCGAGCGCAAGAAGTACGGCCTGAAGAAGGCCCGCAAGCGTCCGCAGTTCTCGAAGCGCTAGAGCGCCGAGGCGTTACCGCGCTATCATCAAGGCCCGCCCTGGTGGCGGGCCTTGTGCGTGAAGGAGGCGTTGATGGGCAAGCTCTTCGGCACCGACGGCGTTCGGGGAATCGCGAACAGCGAACTCACGCCCGAGCTGGCGTTCAAGCTCGGCGAGGCAGCCGGGCACTTCCTGGGCGAACGTGGCGCCGGTCGGATCGTCGTCGGTATGGATACACGCCGCTCCGGTGATCTGCTCGAGGCCTCGCTCGTGGCGGGAATCTGCTCTTCGGGCGCGAGCGCACTCCGGGCGGGCATCGTGCCCACGCCGGCCGTGGCCTTCCTGGCACGCGAGCTGGGCGCAGACGGCGGGGTCGTCATCTCGGCGTCGCACAACCCCGCCGAGTACAACGGCATCAAGTTCTTCGATCGCGACGGCTTCAAGCTCCCTGACGAGATCGAGGACGAGATCGAGGAGTTCCTGATCGCCGAGCGCGATTGGGAGCGGCCGACCGGGGCGCTTGTGGGCGTCACCGAGGCGGTTCCCGCTGCTGCGGAGCGCTACATCGCGCACGCCGTCACAACCGTGCCCGACCGTCTCGACGGACTGCGGGTCGCCATCGACTGCGGCCACGGCGCAGCATCGGTGAGCACGCCGGCGGCATTCCGGGCGCTCGGGGCCGAGGTCACAGCGGTGAACTGCGACTGGGACGGCACCGACATCAACCGCGCGTGTGGTTCCACGCATCTCGACGTCATCGCAGAGGTGGTACGAAGCGGAGAATTCGACCTCGGCATCGCCCACGATGGAGACGCCGATCGCGTGCTCGCGGTGGATGAGACGGGCGCCGTCATCGACGGCGACGCCATCATGGCTGTCTGCGCCCTCGACCTCCGGGATCGCAGTGCGCTCAACGGGGACACGGTGGTCGCCACGGTCATGAGCAACCTCGGGTTCGACGTGGCGCTGCGAGAGCGTGGCATAAGCGTCGTGAAGACGCGTGTCGGCGATCGCTACGTGCTCGATCAGATGCGCGCCTCCGGTGCCGTCTTCGGCGGCGAGCAGTCCGGCCACGTGATCTTCCTCGAGCACGCGACCACCGGTGACGGGCTCGTCACCGCGTTGCAGCTTGCGGCGGTGATCCGTCGTTCGGGCAAGCGCCTCTCGGAGCTCGCCGGAGTGATGGTCCACTACCCCCAGGTGCTCGAGAACGTTCGTGTCGCGCACCGCGAGCTGCTCTCGAGCAGCGCCGCGATCGCAGACGCGGTGCGGATGGCTGAGGCGACGCTGGGTGACTCCGGTCGCGTTCTCGTGAGGGCCTCGGGCACCGAGCCGCTGGTACGCGTGATGGTGGAGGCCGCCGAAGAGAGCCAGGCCCGCTCGATCGCGGAGCACATCGCCGGTCTCGTCCGCGTCGAGCTCGGGTAGCGGCCCGGCAACCGTTCGGTGGCACCGCGACCGGGGCAGCAACGCGCCTCTGCTAGAATGCAGCGTGACCGGTAGCCTCGCAGAAGGGAGCCGCTCGTCCAACTGAAAGCCAGCGCCAGGCCTGATGCTCATCAGGTGACGAGGTGGGGACCTATCGAAAGACTCGGCGGATGGTCCTCCGGCCCTCGATCGGGGTCGAAACGGCACGCGACAAATCCTGCAGGCGACTGCAGAGACAAACCGCTGCTGAACCGGTCATCATCATCGCAGCGTGTCCGGCGGCTTCCCAAGCCGATGCGCGCGAACCTGCTACAACCACTGACCTTCATCCTTCCCGAGGGAGGAGTACCCCTATGTGTGGAATCGTCGGATACTGCGGGTCCCGCCAGGCGAGCGACGTCCTGTTGCGTGGGCTTGCCCGTCTCGAGTACCGCGGATACGACTCGGCCGGTCTGACCGTCATCGGCGATGACGGACTCGCGACGGTACGCCGGGTCGGCAAGCTGCACCACCTGCGTGAGGCGCTCGAGGCCGGGCCGCTCGAAGGCACCCTGGGCATCGGTCACACGCGTTGGGCCACGCACGGTCGGCCTACTGAAGAGAACGCCCATCCCCACGCAGACTGCGCGAGAGCCATCGCCGTCGTGCACAACGGCATCATCGAGAACTACCTCGAACTGCGCGAGGAGCTGGCAGCGGCCGGTCACGTGCTTCGGTCGGAGACCGATACCGAGACGGTCGCGCACCTGGTCGAGAGCTATTACGACGGCGATCTTGCCGATGCTGTGGCAAAGACGGTGCGGTGTCTGCAGGGCAGCTACGCGCTCGCGGTCGTGCATGCATCCGAACCCGGAACGATCGTCGCGGCGCGCCAGGACTCGCCGCTGATCATCGGCGCGGGCCAGGGCGAGACGATCATCGCGAGCGATATTCCGGTGGTCCTCGAGTACACGCGGGACGTGCTCGTGCTTGAGGACGGCGACATAGCCACCGTCACCGCAGGCGGAACCGTCGTGCGCGGTGCGGACGGCGAGGTGCGCGAGCCGGAGCACATGTGCATCGAGTGGGACCTCGCCGCCGCCGAGAAGGGCGGCTACGAGACCTTCATGCTCAAGGAGATCAATGAGCAGCCCACAGCGATCAGGAACACGCTGCGAGGCCGGATGGGTGCCAACGGGGCCATCGAACTCTCGGAGCTCACCCTCGATACCGCCGAGATCACCGCGATCGAGCGTGTGTTCATCGTCGCGTGCGGGACGAGCTTCCACGCCGCCATCATCGCCAAGACGCTGATCGAGCAGTGGGCGAGGATCCATGTGGAGGTCGATGTCTCGAGCGAGTTCCGCTACCGGGACCCGATCGTCGATGGGCGGACGCTCGTCGTGGCCATCACGCAGTCGGGCGAGACCGCCGACACGCTGGCGGGCGTGCGCGAGGCACGCGCGAACGGTGCGAAGGCGTTTGCGATCACCAACGTGGTCGGGAGTCGCGTCACGCGTGAGAGTGATGGCGTCATCTACACCCACGCGGGGCCTGAGATCGGCGTGGCGGCGACCAAGACGTTCACCGCGCAGATCGCCGCGCTCATGGTGCTCGCGCTCAAGCTCGCGCAGGTCAAAGGCACGCTCGAGCAGTCGCGCATCGAGAGTATCTGGGAGGAGATCTCCCGTCTGCCGGAGATCGTGGAGGCGGTCCTCGGCAGCAACGAGGACATCGAGTCATGCGCTCGAGAGTACGTGGATGCCTCGTCATCGCTCTTTCTCGGTCGGGGGATCGGCGTGCCGGTGGCCATGGAGGGCGCGCTCAAGCTCAAGGAGATCAGCTACATCCACGCCGAGGCGTATCCGGCCGGCGAGATGAAGCACGGGCCGATCGCGCTCATCACCGAGGACACCCCCGTGGTGGTCGTGGCCACGCAGGGGCACACGTACGAGAAGGTGATCAGCAACATGCAGGAAGTGCGGGCTCGTGGCGCGCGCGTCATCGCGGTGGCGACGCACGGTGACGATGAGATCCGCAAGCACGCCGAGCACGTGCTGTACGTGCCCAGGACGAGCGAGGCGATCTCGGCGATTCCAGCCACCGTGCCGCTCCAGCTGCTCGCATACCATATCGCCGCGCTGCGCGGCTGCAACGTGGACCAGCCCAGGAACCTCGCCAAGTCAGTGACGGTGGAGTAGCCATGACCGGCGATGCCCAGATGATCAACGGCCTCGGCGTGGACATCGTCGAGATCGACCGGATGCGCGAGGCGCTGAAGCGTCGGCCACGCATGAAGGAGCGCCTGTTCTCCGAGGAGGAGCGCGAGTACTGCGACAAGCGCAACAAGCCGGAGATCCACTACGCCATGCGCTTTGCGGCGAAAGAGGCCGTGCTCAAGGCGCTTGGCACTGGCTTCTCGGGCATGCGCTTCCGCGACGTCGAGGTCGTGCGGGACGAGCGCGGCCGACCCATCCCGAAGCTCTCGGGCAAGGCGGCCGAGGTGGCCGAAGCTGCGGGCGTGGTGGAGATGCACCTCTCGCTCTCGTATACACGCACGAACGCCGTGGCGTCCGCGGTGGCCATCACCGAACAGATGCGGCCGCAGAAGCCGGTTGAGCCCGAGACTCCCGAACAGCGCCTGGCAGCGTCGTTCAAAGACGCGAGGTCGCTTCTCGATGATGTGGGGAACGAAGAGTCGTAAGGACGGTGTCTGGGATCATGACAGGGCCGCGGTCGCGCGGCCCTGTTCGATGGGGGGGCCGGATGCAGTACGCGCTCACAGCGCAGCAGATGCGGGCGATCGAGGAGCGTGCCGTTGCCGAGGGGATCGCGACTCTCGGCGAGTTGATGGAGCGTGCGGGAGCCGCCCTGGCTTCGGAGGCGCTTCGGCGCGTCCCCGAGGGTGACGTACTCGTCGTATGCGGTCCCGGCAACAACGGCGGGGATGGCTGGGTCGCTGCCCGCATGTTGCAGGCGGCGGGCAGGAGGGTGCGCGTCCTTTCACTCGTCGCGGTCGAGGCGCTTGCGAGTCCCGCGGCCGAGGCGGCAGGCGCTGCGCTGGCAGCGGGCGTCCCATGGGCGCTTGTCGGGACGGCGGCGGTCTCCCTTGAGGGTGTCGCAGCGATCGTGGACGCGATGTTCGGCTTTGGCTTGCGCGGCGCGATAAGGGAACCGGCAGCGGCGGTCGTGGCAGCCATCGCCGATTCGGGCGCCTTCGTACTCTCGGCCGACGTGCCCTCCGGCGTCGACGCCGATACGGGTGCTGTCGCCGGTCTTGCAGTGCGCGCAGATGTGACGGTGACGTTCACGGCGCACAAGCGGGGGCTACTTCTCTATCCAGGCGCGGAGCATGCGGGCGCGATCGTCGTTGCCGACATCGGGATTCCTCCGGGCATGGTGGAGGCCGAAGGCGGGCTGGAGGTGCCGCGACCATCCGACTTCCAGCCGATCTTCCCGTGGCCGGAAACCGGGGACCACAAGGGTGCGCGCGGACGCGTTGCCGTCATCGCGGGCTCGGCCATGTACTCGGGCGCTGCGGTGCTCGCCGTTTCCGGGGCGCTGCGCATGGGCGCGGGGTACGTTTATGCAGTCGTGCCCGAGCCGATGGCGGACGTTGTGCGTATGACGCTACCGAGTGCGATCGTGCGCGCGGTGCCGGCCGCGCTCGACGGTTCGATGGCGCGCGTGGACGCCGTTCTAACAGCCGTCGCGGATGCGGACGCGATCGTGGTGGGTCCGGGATTGACGACGTCGCCGAGCGTGGGAGAGATCGTGCGCGCTCTCGTGCGCGATGCGACAGCCCCCGTCGTGCTCGATGCCGACGCGCTCAACGTGCTCGGGGGCGACCTGGCGTCGCTCGACGCAGCCCGGGTGCCGCTGGTGATCACGCCGCATCCCGGGGAGGCTGCCCGACTTCTCGGCTGCGACACCGGCGAGGTCGTTGCGGACCGTCCCGGTGCGGCAGCGCGGCTGGCGGGGGAGTCCCGCGTGTCGCTGCTCAAAGGGGCTCGAACGCTCGTGGCGAGCGCCGACCGCATGGCGGTGGTCCTGGCGGGCAACGCGGGACTCGCGCGAGCGGGATCCGGTGACGTGCTCACAGGGATGATCGGTACCCTGCTCGCGCAAGGCGTTGCGCCCTTCGATGCAGCCGTTGTGGCCGCGCATCTCCATGGACGCGCCGCCGAGTTCGGGACTGCGCGGCTCACCGAGACCTGCTTCACCTCGGCGGACATCGTCGGCTTCCTTCCCGACGCTGTGCGCGAGGTCCGAAGCGGGTAGAATCGAGGTGCGCGGCGAGGGCCGCGATCCATTCCGACACCTGGAGGTACCATGGCCGATCTCACCGCACGTGACATCATGACAAAGGATCCGCTCACCGTGTCAGCCGATCTGTCGGTGACCGACGCGGCCCGTCTGATGGTCGAGAACCGTGTCGGTGCGCTGCCTGTACTCGCCGGCGAAGATCTCATCGGGCTCGTCACCGAGGGCGATCTGATCATGCGGGACGTCAAGGTGGAGTTCCCGACGTACCTGCATCTTCTCGACGGCTTCATCATGTATCCGCCCGCGACTGCGCGCTTCGAATCCGAGCTGAAGAAAGCCGTCGGCGCCACCGTGGAGGACGTCATGTCCACCGACCCCGTCACGGTCGAGGCGAACATGAGCGTAAGCGACGTCGCCACGCTGATGGTCGACCGCGACGTGAGCCGCGTGCCCGTGCTCGAAGGCGGCACGCTCGTCGGGATCATCAGCAAGTCGGACATCGTCCGATCGCTCATCGCCGAGGGCTAGCTCATGCCGTACCGTCGCGGTGCCTGGGCCGAGGTCGATCTCAGCGCTCTTTCGGTCAACGTGCGCACGCTCAAAGCGCTCACGCCGCGCACGACACGCTTCATGGCGGTCGTGAAAGCTGACGGATACGGACACGGTGCGCGCGAGGTGGCACAGGCCGCTGTTGATGCGGGCGCCGATCGCCTCGGCGTGGCCACGCTCGAGGAAGCCATCGTGCTCCGTGAAGCCGGCGTGACCGCCCCGCTCCAGATCCTCGCGGAGATCCCGCCAGACGGTGCATCGCTTGTGTTGGAGCACGACCTCATCGCTACGATCGCGAGCAGAGAGTCCGCAGTCGCGGTCAGCCGCGCGGCGATGCTCGCTCAGCGAGAAGCGGTCTGTCACCTCAAGATCGACACCGGCATGAACCGCATCGGTGTTCGCGCCGAGGACGCCGCCGGCCTCGCGTCGCGGATATCGGACCTTCCGGGCATCGTGCTCGAGGGGGTCTTCACCCACTTCGCGACGGCCGACACGCCGGGCGATTGGGAGTTCGACCGGCAGGTGACTCGTCTGTCGACCGCGTTGGACGCGATGCGCACCGAAGGCGTGCGTCCCGCCATCGTGCATGCGGCGAACAGCGCAGCGACGGTCCTGCACCCGGAGACGCATCTCGACATGGTGCGCTGCGGCATCGCGATGTATGGACTGCATCCCTCGGCAGCAACCGTCGGCTCGGTGGCGCTCGAGCCGGTGATGAGTGTCCGGGCGCGCGTGTCGTTTCTGAAGCGCATCGGTCTCGGTGACGGCGTCAGCTACGGTCTTACCTGGCACGCTGGCGGGCCTGCGACGATCGCCACCCTCCCGCTCGGCTACGCCGACGGTGTCCACCGCGTGCTTTCCAACCAGATGTCGGTGCTCATCGGCGGTCGCCGATGCGCGCAGGTCGGCCGGGTCTGCATGGACCAGCTCATGGTCGAGGTCCCGAACGGGCTTGACGTGCATGTGGGGGACGAGGCCGTGATCGTGGGAACTCAAGGCCGGGAAACGATCGCGATGGATGAAGTCGCGAACCTCGCCGGCACCATCAACTACGAGATGGCCTGCGGATTCGCGCTCCGTCTCGGCCGCGAGTATCGCCCCGCGTAGGCTCCAGGGGCACTCGTCCCGGCACGTCGCCACGTTTGGCGCACCCGGGGGAGGTCGGCGTCTCAAGAACGCTGAACAAATTGTGTGGAGGCGTTGCAGGAGTTCGCCTTCTTCTTGGCGAACAACGCCATCAGACGGGAACGCGCGAGCGCTCCCGCCCGCCTGTTGCGGCACAACCGCGACTGCCCGGGCGCCGGGGTGGAAATGTCCGGCAAAACCGGATCGGCTCGCAGAGGACGTTCGTACCAGTACTGCTACCAAGGAGAGCCCGATGGACGAGAAAGTTCTGGAGGAGATCAGATTCCATCAGGACGCGGTCACCCGGGACGCCAACTCACCGCTGTTCCAGATCCGCGAGAAGGAGATGGAGATCTCCGGCCGGGTGTTCGCGGCGCGCAACCAGGCAGACAAGATGATCAGCGACGCGCGCCAGCGCGCACTGGACATCGTGCGTAGCGCCCACGCTGACGCAGAGCGGCTCGCGAAGGAACATGGCGACAAGGTGCTCGCGGGTGTGGAGTCTTCGATCGAGGACGTCAAGAAGCAGGGCGTTGTCGAGGTCGGGGAGCTCAAAGAGGAATTGGCGAAGCGTCAGAGCCAGGCGGCGGAGTTCGTCGTTAAGCTCGTCACCGCGGTCTGACGCCCGCAGCAGCTCGAGGAATCCCGAGGAATCGGGGGGGAGGGCGCATATGTTGGTCCCAATGGCACGGATGGAGCTGATTGGCCCGAAGAACATCTTTCTTGATGTTCTCAGTCTGCTCCATGAGGCGGGCACTCTGCATATCGAGGACCTTTCAAAGAAGATCGGCGCCGGTGAGCTTCCGCTGGATCAGATGGAAGTGGTTGAGAACCAGCTCGCCGAGCAGGAGCGCATGGAGGAACTGCTCATCCGTCTGCGCTCGATCATCAAGGCGCTGCACCTCCCGTCCGAGGCTGTCGACGAGGTTGCGCGGCAGAAGCACTACCTTGAGCTGTGGCAGCTCGACAGTAAGGAACTCGCCGCCGAGGTGACGAAGGTCATCGACCAGGTCGAGGACCGCACGTCGAGCCTCGCGCAGGCGCAGTTCTCGATGGAGGCCGAGATGGGCCTCCTGGCGCGCTACGAGCCGATCCTCCAGAAGATCCAGCCCCTCGCGAAGCAGATCGTGACCACGGGTGCATACGACTCGGTCGCGCTGCTCGTTGAGCGTCGCTACAAGGGCGCGCTCGAGGGTCTCAAGAAGGAACTCGACGGGATCACGTCCAACCAGTGCGAGATCGTCTCCACCGACGTGGACGAGGACACCACCGCAGTCATCATGGTGTTCAGCAAGAAGTACTCCGAGGCGGTTCACAAGTTCCTCGCCGTGGAGAACGTCAACCAGGTACGGTTGCCCTCCGATTTCCAGGACATGCCGTTCGACGTGGCGTACGACCAGCTGAAGCAGCGTCGTCAGGACCTGCCGACGCAGCTCGAGAAGGTCAGGGAAGAACTCGCGTCGATGTCCAACACCTGGTACATGAAGCTCACCACGGTCCGCGACGTGCTCGTGGACAAGATCGACGAGACCGCCGCGATTCCGAAGTTCGGCCAGACGGAGTATGCATTCGTCATCACCGGCTGGCTGCCCGTGGAGAGCGTGAAGGACTTCCGGAAGCTCATCTCGGACAAGTTCGGCCCGGATGTCATCGTCAACCAGCTCGAGATCGACCAGCACGACTATGAGGAGACACCGGTCTCCCTGAAGAACCCCCAGTGGGTCCAGCCGGCGTCGGCGGCGATGAGCTACCTCATGGGCGGCAAGCCCATGTACGGCACCATCGACCCGTCGACGATCTGGGCCATCAGCTACCCGCTCATCTTCGGCATGATCGTCGGTGACATCGGGTACGGCGCAGTCATGCTGGCGATCATCCTGTGGATGCGGTTCAAGTACAAGGACAGCGCCGCTGTGCAGCTGGCGACCGGTCTGCTCGGCCCCGCAGCCACCTCCGCGATCATGTTCGGCGTCTTCTACGGTGAGGTCTTCGGTGGCCTGCTGTGGAAGCACGGCGAGTTCATGTTCCCGATCATTTCGCTCGGTCAGGGCTTCTCCTTGCCATACGGCCGCGAGCACGCCGTCATGCCGCTCATGATCATGGCGCTCGGTCTCGGCGTCGTGCAGATCCTCTTCGGCCTCATCCTTGGCCTGATCAACTCGCTCAGGATGAAGCACAAGAAGCACGCATGGATCAAGGGCGGCCTGGCTGCGTTCGTGCTCGGCGCGATCATCCTCATCGTCGGCATGGTGCTCCTCAACCAGAACCCGGTCGTGAAAGCGATCGGCGCGATCGCTCTCGGCGGGGGCGTGCTCGTGGTCCTGCGATTCGGCGGGATGATGGGCTTCGTCGAGACGATCGAGACGGTGTCTCACACCGCAAGCTACCTGCGTATCATGGCCATCGGTCTTTCCGACGCGATCTTCGCGAGTGCCATCAATGAGATGGCCGGGGGCTTCCCCCCGATCGTCGGTATCATCGTGGCGCTGCTGTTCCACTCGATCCACCTGGTTCTGGCAGTCTTCACGCCTACAGTCCATGCACTACGTCTCAACTTCCTGGAGTTCTTTGGGACGTTTTATGAGACGGGAAACCAGCAATACAAACCGTTCACGAAAACCGGAGGTGAAAAGAGCGCATGATCAAGAATCGGCTCGCAAGGTTGGTGTTTGGCAGTACGTTCGTACTGACCATGATGGTACCGGCAATCGCTCTGGCAGAGGAAGCTGTTGCTCCTGCCGCAGACTGGCAGACGAGTGTAGGTAAGGCGATCGCTGCCGGTCTGGCTATGGGTATGTCGGCATTGGGCGCTGGGTACGCACAGGCGAAAATCGGCTCCGCTGGTGCCGGCACTCTCGCAGAGCGCCCGGAGGTGGCAATCTGGATCATCACACTCCAGGCGCTACCGGAAGTTATCGTTTTGCTTGGTTTCGTTTCCGCGATCATGATCAACGGCGCGTAGAGGTCTCTCGATAGCAAGCAACGCGGAGGAGAATTCGAAAGATGGCACTCGAAGATATCTTCAGAGCCCTCGAAGATCAGGCGCAAGGCGAATGTGACCAGATTCTTCGGGTTGCTCGCGATCAGGCAGAGGCGATCGCCGAGGATGCGGGCGATCAGGCAGAGTCGATTCGCACCAACCGCGTGGATGAAGCTGAGCGCACGACGCGAAAGAAGGCTTCTCGCACGGTCAATAGTGCACGGCTCGAGAGCAAGAAGCGGGTCGCCGCCGTCAAAGAGGCCGGGGTGAGCGAGAGTTTCGATCGTGCGCTCACGGCCTTGGGCGCGGTACGCGGTAGGAACGATTATGCCTCCATCTTCAAGGCGTTGGCCGAGGAGGCTTCCGCGGGACTTGAAGGCGAGCTGGAGGTGTG